>DATCFQ010000787.1:0-3723 GCA_036509495.1 Caulobacteraceae bacterium | reverse complement strand
GCACCGGCAAGCCGGAGTGGTACCACGCGGTGCTGAGGCCGGAAGAGGCCACCAACAAGGGCCGCGCCGACGGCGTCTCCTTCCATCTGGACGGCGGGCCGATCGTCGCCAAGGGCAAGGTGATCTTCGGCGTCAGCCTGGGCACCGACACGGCCAAGGGCGGCTGCTTCATCGTGGCGCTCGACGCTAAGGACGGCTCGGAGGTCTGGCGCTTCCACACCGTGGCCCAGCCGGGCGAACCCGGCGGCGACAGCTGGAACGGCGCGCCGGCCGATCAGCGTTTCGGCGGCGGCGTCTGGACCGCCGGCAGCTACGATCCGGCGCTGAACCTGGTCTATTTCGGTGTCGGCAACACCTATGACGCGGCGACGCTGCTGGAGCCCAGGGACGGCAAGGTCGGCCCCAACGACGGCCTCTACACCGACTCCACCCTGGCGCTGGACGCCGACACCGGCAAGCTCGCCTGGCACTTCCAGCACGTGCACCGCGACGTCTGGGACCTGGACTGGGTGTTCGAGCAGTCGCTGGTCGACCTGACCATCGACGGCAAGCCGCGCAAGCTGGTGGTCACCGGCGGCAAGATCGCCCTGTTCGACGCGCTGGACCGCGCCACCGGCAAATACGCCTTCTCGCGCGACATGGGCCTGCAGAACCTGGTGCTGGCTGTCGACCCGAAGACCGGCGAGAAGCGGCTGAACCCGGCCCTGGCGCCGGAGGCCGGCAAGTCGAAGTTCATGTGCCCAAGCCCGCTTGGCGCGCGCAACTGGCCGGCCACTTCGATCGATCCCTCCACCGGCATGCTCTATGTGCCGATGGTCGAGTTCTGCACCGACTACAGCTATGCGCCCGGCAGTCCGCAGCAGACCGCGGCCGGCGGAGTCGACATCAGCTTCAGCGGCATGTTGCCGCGGCCGGACAACGACGGCCGCTTCAGCCGGCTGACCGCGGTGAACCTGAAGACCGGCAAGGTGGCCTGGACCCGCCGCCAGCGCGCGCCCCTGGCCAGCGCCACGCTCGCCACCGGCGGCGGCATCGTGTTCTCCGGCGACCGCGACCGCTACTTCCGCGCCCTGGACGAGACCACGGGCAAGACGCTCTGGGAAACCCGCCTGAACGCCACGCCCAATTCCTTCCCGGTGACCTTCGCCGCGGGCGGCCAGCAGTATGTGGCGGTCACCACCGGCGGCGGCAGCTCCTGGGACGGGGCCACGGCGGCGGCCGGAACCGAGATCGTCAACCCGGCCGGCGGCGCGACCCTCTGGGTGTTCAAGCTGCCATCGGCGGCGGCGCGGCGGAGCGCCCGGAAGTAGGGGGTCGATCCCCCCACTGCTCATTCCCGCGACTGCGCAGCAGTCGCGGGAATGAGCAGGGTTGGGGCGCCGGCTTCCATGCTAGATGGATCAGCCCGAGGAAGCCTTCACGCAGAGCACCATGATGGATAGGGCGGGATCACGCTTTTCGCCGGCCCGCCGAGCGCTGGCCGCGCTGTGCATCCTGACGGGTCTGCTGGTCTCGCTCGTGGCTTGGGGCGTCCTCAACGCCCGCGCCCAGCCGCTGATCCGCCTTCAGGCCCTCAGACTGGCGGACTGGCCGGTCGGCGACCGACCCGTTCGCGTCGCACTGCTCGCCGACATTCATCTGGGCAATGTCGTCATGGACGAGGCGCGCCTCAAGGCCGTCGTCGCTCAGGTGAATGCGGCCAGGCCCGACCTGGTGATGATCGCGGGCGATTTCCTGGTGGGCCATGATGCGGTCGGCGCCGGCGACCGGGCGGCGAAGCTGACGGGGCCGCTTCTCGGACTCGAGGCGCCCCTGGGAACCGTCGCCGTTCTTGGCAACCACGACAACTGGACCAGCGCCAACGCCGTTCGCTCGGCCCTGATGGCGGCCCGGATCACGGTGCTCGAAAACGAGGCGGTGCAGCGTGGCCCCCTGGCCATCGCCGGCATTGGCGATGCCTTTTCAGGTCACCACCGCGCCGATCAGGCGCTCGTGGCGGCCCGCCGACTGCGCGGAAGCCTGGTCGTGCTCACCCACTCGCCGGATTTGGCGCCGAAGCTCCCTGCCGACGTGCCCCTGGTTCTGGCCGGACACACCCATTGCGGCCAGATCGTCTTGCCTTGGATTGGAGCGCTCCCAGCTCGATCCCCCCTGCAGGGATGGAAGCGGCTCTACAATCCTCGTTACCGCTGTGGCCTGGTTCGCGATGGCCGCCGCGTCGTCATCGTGACCGCCGGCGTCGGCTCCGGAACCCTTCCTCTCCGCTTCGGCGCGCCCCCCGATTTCTGGCTCGTCACCCTCGACTAGACTGGAGTCGCTGGCCCGTCGGTGAGCGCGGCCAGGAAGGCGTGGATCTGGGACACCACCGCAGCGCCCTCGCCGACCGCGGCCGCCACCCGCTTGGTGGATCCGGAACGGGCGTCGCCGATGGCGAAGACGCCATTCAGATTGGTCATCAGTCCGGGGGGATCGGCCTCGTCCGGCCGCGCCGCCCGGCCGGTCAGGATGAAGCCCTTGTCGTCGATGGCGGCCTCGCAGCCGGCCAGCCAGTCCGTGCAGGGATCGGCGCCGACGAACAGGAACAGGTGCCGCAGCGGATGCTCGGTGGTTTCGCCTGTCGTCTTGTGTCGCACCGCCACCCGGCAGAGCGCGCCGGCCTCGTCGACATCCAGGCGCTCGACTTCGGTGCGGGTGAGCAGCTCGATATTGGGCTGGGCGGCGATCCGCTCGATCAGATAGCTCGACATGGTGGCCGCGAGCGCCGGCCCGCGCACCAGCATCCAGACCTTGGCCGCGCGGCTGGACAGATAGACCGCCGCCTGGCCCGCCGAATTGCCGCCGCCGACCAGCCCCACCTCCTGGCCCGAGCACAGGGCCCCCTCGACCGGGGAGGCCCAATAGTGGACGCCGTCGCGCTCGGCCTCGGCCAGGCCGGGGAGGGGCGGGCGGCGATAGTCCGCGCCGCTGGCGACCACCACGGTGCGGGCTTGAAGCACGTCGCCGTCCTCCAGCTCCAGGGCGTAGCCGTCCGACCGGCTGCAATCCAGCCGCCGCACCACCCCCGGGATCACGATGTCGGCTCCGAACTTCTGCGCCTGATTGAAGGCGCGTCCGGCCAGGGCCATGCCGGTGATGCCGGTCGGGAAGCCCAGGTAGTTCTCGATCCGCGCCGAGGCGCCGGCCTGGCCGCCGAAGGCCCTGGCTTCCAGCACCACCACCGACAGGCCCTCGGATGCGGCATAGACGGCGGTGGCCAGCCCCGCGGGCCCGGCGCCCACCACCGCCACGTCATAGCAGCGCTCCGGGTCCAGGGCCGGGAGCAGGCCGACCCGCTTGGCCAGCTCATGTTCGGTGGGATTGCGCAGGGTGGTCCCGTCGGGCGTCAGCACGATCGGGATCTCGTTGGGGCCGGGGGCGACGCAGGCCAGCAGGGCGTCGGCGGCATGATCGTGGTCCGGATCCAGCACCCTGTAGGGGATGGCGTTGCGGCCCAGGAAGTTCTGCAGCCGCACCATGCCCGGGTGGCCCAGCGGCCCGATCAGCACCGGCCCGCCGGCGCCGGCCTCGATCAGCCCGACCCGGCGCAGGATCAGGGCGCGCATGATGCGCTCACCCAGCTCCGCCTCGGCGATCACCAGCCCGCGCAGCCCCTCGGGCGGGATGACCAGGGCCTCCACCTCGGTCTCGGCCTGGGCGTCGACGAAGGAGGCGCGGCCGGACAGC
>DATCFQ010000786.1:0-7485 GCA_036509495.1 Caulobacteraceae bacterium | reverse complement strand
GGGTTGAACTGCGCGAGACATGCCGTTTGACAGGAGTTGCCTCATCATAGCTTCAGTGATTCAACACTCCTAAGGGGCCACGATTCTTGCCAGCGTGCGAGGTCGAGCCCGCGGAGCATCCATGGCACGTCCTGAGGATCTTCCGGATTTCGAGCAGCCACCCATCACGGAGGTGGCCGTTTCAGTCCAGTTTGAGCCCCTTGCCGGCTTTACCTTCTCCGAGATAGGGCCGCTTCGTGAGGTCTTCCGAGACCGTTTTCCAAATGTGGAATACCAGCCGCCCATTCCCCCAAATTTCGAGACGTTTGGGACGGCTGGGCAAGGCGGAATGACCACGTTCCAGCTGCAATTCGTCCCGAGCGCCGGCATCCCGCGAGTATGGCTGCTCGACGAGCAAGGAGTTCAGCTTCTGCAATTCCAGCCAGATCGACTTGTCCACAACTGGCGCAAAATCGGACAGGGAGAGGAATACCCGCGTTACGAGCGAATCCGAGATACGCTGTTCAGGGAACTGGACGACCTCGCAAAGTTCGTTGCACAGCATCAATTGGGTGAGCTCGTTCCCAATCAGTGCGAGCTTACCTATGTAAATCAATTCCCCGCCCCCAACGGATTTGGAGCGGTGGCAAGCGAAGTGCTCACTGTTTGGAGCAAGCCAGAATCGGCCTGCCTGGGCGAACCAGAGGATGTGGTGATCAACGCGCGCTTTCCGATAATGGAGGGCGATACCCAAGTCGGTAGGCTGTTTTCTCAGTTCGGCCCCGCATTTGACCGAACCGGTTCACCCGTGGTTCAGCTCATGCTGATAGCTCGGGGCCCGCCGACTACGCCTACGTTTGGGGGTGTTGGATCGTTTCTAGACATCGCGCGCGACCGGATTGTGCGAGGGTTTGCTGCTTTGACGACGGAAAGAATGCACCGAGAGTGGCAGAGGAGGGCATGATGGGCGTCGCCGCGCTCTCGCTAGATTTTTCGGCTCCGCCCACGCTCACCATGCAGCGCCCCGTGCGGATGGAATATGCTGGGGAAGCAGCCGCTCTGTCCCGTCCCGCAATGGACTGGTTGCACGATGCGAATCACCGCCTCATTCAATTGATGTCGTTGCCGATCGGCTGGGACGGACATTACGGTCGACCTGTGACTTGGACGGCTGGCTCGTATGCGCTCCAAGTGCTGCAGGCGATTATGAAACCTCACGTTCCCCTAGCTGCGATTATGCCGCTTTCGAGCGGCGGAGTGCAGCTTGAGTGGCACCGAAAAGGGTGGGACCTTGAGATCGAGATCGTCCGACCTTCGGAGTTGCACGTTTACACGCACCAGCTTGCTAGTGGTCGTGAGGAAGAGTTCTCGGTCGCTTATGATCTTAGTCGACTCGCAGAAGTGATCGCTCACATTCAGGATTAGGCGGGGTCGTCTCTTGCCGCTCAACCCCCAAATCGGGGCCGACGGGAGGATCATTCCTCACGACGATCCGGAGATAGCAGCAGAGAGTTGGTTGATCCGGCATATCAATCCTGACGTCCACGTGTGTGAAGACGAGAATCTGGGCAGACGCCGCATATCAAGCGCCGCCTTCAGCGCCACCACGGGTGATCCGGACTATGGGATGTCGGTCGATCTGGGACAGCTTCTCGTTGGGGCGGGACTTTCGGAAGACGCCAGGGTTCCGCCGGGATTCGGAGCGGTTAGACTGCGGGTTGCGCGAGTAAGGGTGCTTGCCCTCCGCATCGGCTCTGACCCCACCCTCGGCGCTCATGCCCAACATGGCCAAGTCTGGGATGTGAAGTCGACCAAGCGTAGCAAAATTCGCCAGATTGTTGAGGGTTGGGTTGTGGAACTTATCGGCGTGGCCCTCTGACAGAGGTTGCCTTAGCTCCGCAGCTTCGCCCCGCAGGCCTTCTCCGCCGCCGCGATGATGCGGCTGGACAGCTGCTCGATCTCGGCCTCGGTCAGGGTTTTCTCGCGGGGCTGGATCTGCACCTCGATAGCCACCGACTTGGAACCCTCGGGAACGCCTGGGCCCTGGTAGACGTCGAACACCCGCGCGCCGGCGATCAGGGCCTTGTCGGCGCCGATCACGGCCTTCACCAGATCTCCGGCCGGGCGATCCTGACCCACCACGAAGGCGAAGTCTCGCGACAGCGGCATCAGGCTGGAGACATCGAAGCGCGGGCGGGTCTTGGCGCCCTTGCGCTTGGGTTCGGGGATCGCCTCGACCCAGAGCTCGAAGGCGTAGATCGGGCCCTTTACGTCCAGAGCGCTCAGCACCCGCGGATGCACGGCGCCGAATTCGGCGATCACCGTCTTGGGGCCGAGCTGCAGCCGGGCCGAGCGGCCGGAATGCCACCAGGGCGAGGCCTGGCCCTGGGCGATCTGCAGCGATCCGGTAGGCGCGCCCAGCTCGTCCAGCAGGGCGAGAAGGTCGCCTTTCAGCTTGAAGAGGTCGTCGGCCGCGTCGGATTGCCAGTGCCGGGCCGGATGCGAGGCCAGGACCGCGCCCATGGCTGTGCGCTGGTCGCCGGGCTCGTCGCCTGAGAACACCGGGCCGATCTCGAACAGCGCCGCGTCGTGCAGGCCGCGCGCAGCGTTGCGGCCGACCGCCTCGATCAGATTGGGCAGGATCGAGGGCCGCATGCAGTCGAGGTCGGCGGCGATCGGATTGGCCAACACCAGGGCGTCGTGCCCGCCGCCGAACAGCTCGGCCGAGGCCTTGGCGGTGAACGACCATGTGGCGGCTTCCTGATAGCCGAGGGCGGCCAACACGCGCCGGCCCTTCTGGACCCGCGCCTGGCGGGGGGTCAACACCCCGCCGGCCGGCGGCGTCACGGAGGGAAGCGGGGTCGAGGGCAGGGCGTCGAAGCCGATGATGCGGGCGATTTCCTCGACCAGGTCGGCGGGGCCTTCCACGTCGCGCCGCCAGCTCGGCGGCTGCACCATCAGGCGCGCGCCATGCGGGCGCACCTGAAAGCCCAGCCGGGTCAGGATCTCGGCCGCGCCTTCATGGCCGATCGAGAGGCCGGCCAGCCGATGCACATAGGCCGGATCGAAGTCGACCGGGGCGGGGGGCGTCAGGGCCGCGCCGGCGACCTGGACCTCCGAGGCTTCGCCGCCGCAGATCTCCAGGATCAGCCTGCTCGCCAGCTCCAGGCCTGAGACCACGAAGCCGGGATCGACGCCGCGGGCGAAGCGGTACTGGGCGTCGGAGATCAGGCCGAGCCGGCGGCCGGTCTCGGCGGTGCGGATGGGATCGAAATAGGCCGCCTCGATGAACACCTCGGTGGTCTGCACCGAGCAGCCGGTGGACTCCCCGCCCATGACCCCGCCGAGGTCGACGACGCCGGAGGCGTCGGCGATGACGCAGATCTCCGCATCGAGCGTGTAGGTGCGCCCATCCAACGCCAGCAGGCTCTCGCCCGCCTTGGCCAGGCGCGCGTCGAGGAATCCGCCCTGGATCTTCGCCGCGTCATAGACGTGCAGCGGCCGGTCCCGGTCATGGGTCAGGTAGTTGGTGACATCGACCAGGGCGTTGATGGGTCTGAGTCCCACCGAGACCAGCTTGCGCTGCAGCCACTCCGGCGAGGGGCCATTCTTCACGCCGCGGATCACCCGGCCGGCGAACATCGGGCAGGCTTCGGGCGAGGAGATGCGGATCTCGACCGGGCAGGGGAAGCTTCCCGCCACCGGCTTCACCGCCAGGTCCTTCAGCCGCCCGACGCCGGCGGCGGCCAGATCGCGGGCGATGCCGGCCACGCCCAGCCAGTCGGGCCGGTTCGGCGTCACCTCGAAATCGATCACCGCTTCCAGCCCCAGGGCCTCGGCGGCCGAGGCGCCGACCTCGACGCTGTCCGGCAGTTCGACGATGCCGTGGGACTCCTCGGCGGTCTCGAGCTCCGCGGCCGAGCAGAGCATGCCGTTGGAGACCACGCCGCGCACCGGCCGGGGCTCCAGGGTGATGCCGGAGCCGGGGATATAGGTCCCGATGGGGGCGTAGATGGTGGTCAGCCCCGCCCGCGCGTTGGGGGCGCCGCAGACGATCTCCTTGCGGCCGTCCCTGGTGTCGACCTGGCAGACCCTGAGGCGATCGGCATTGGGGTGCTGGATCGCTTCGACGATGCGCGCGACCGAGAAGGCGCCGAGCCTGGAGCCCGGATCCTCGACGTGCTCGACCTCGAGCCCGGCCATGGTCATGGCGTCCACGACCCGCCCGACCGATGCGTCGGTGTCCAGATGGTCCTTCAGCCAGGAGAGGGTGAACTTCATCAGCTCAGGCCCGTCGCGAGGCTCGGCGCCTGGAAGGCGGAGAAGCCATAGTGATCCAGCCAGCGGACGTCGGCGGCGAACATGTCGCGCAGGTCCGGCATGCCGTACTTCAGCATCGCCAGCCGATCGATGCCCATGCCGAAGGCGAAGCCCTGCCACTCGTCGGGGTCGAGGCCGCAGTTGCGGAGCACGTTCGGATGCACCATGCCGCAGCCCAGGATCTCCAGCCAGCTGGTCCCCTGGCCGATGCGGATCTCGCCACCGGAGCGGTCGCACTGGATGTCCATCTCCGCCGAGGGCTCGGTGAAGGGGAAGTAGTGGGGCCGGAAGCGCGAGACCACGCTGTCGATCTCGAAGAAGCGCTCCACGAAGGTCTGCAGCGTCCACTTCAGGTGGCCCATGTGGATGCCCCGGTCGATCACCAGCCCTTCCATCTGATGGAACATGGGCGTGTGGGTCTGGTCGGAGTCCATCCGGTAGGTGCGGCCGGGGATCACCATGCGGATCGGCGGCGTCTGGCCGGACGCGATCCAGGGCGCCGGCGGCGGCTGGTTGGTCTGCTGCATCAGCCGCACCTGCACCGGCGAAGTGTGGGTGCGCAGCACCTTGCGCTCGCCGTCCGGCCGCTCCTTGAAGAAGAAGGTGTCGTGCACCTCTCGGGCTGGATGCTTGGGCGGGAAGTTCAGGGCGGTGAAATTGTGGAAGTCGTCCTCGATGTCGGGACCTTCCGCCACGCCGAAGCCCATCTCGGCGAAGATGGCGATCATTTCGTCCATCACCTGCAAGGTGGGATGCACCGCGCCCTTGCGGCGGGGCGGGGCGGGCAGGCTGAGGTCGAGGGTCTCCGAGGCGAGCTGGCGGTCGAGTTCGGCGGCCTCCAGCGTGGCCCTGCGCTCGGCCAGGGCGGCGGCGACGCGGTCCCTGAGGCCGTTGATCTCGGGGCCCTTGGTCTGGCGTTCCTCGGGGCTCATGGCGCCCAGGGTCTTCAGCAGAGCCGAGACCTGGCCCTGCTTGCCGAGGGCGGCCACACGCACGGCTTCCACCGCCGCCATGTCCGCGGCGGCGGCGATCTCGGCGATCAGCTCAGACTCGAGTGTCGAAAGGTCCGACATGGCTTTCCCTAAATCCGCTCGTCCCCGCGAAGGCGGGGACCCATGAGTTCGCACTCACGGATGGCCCGGCGCTTCGCTGAATGGATCCCCGCCTTCGCGGAGATGAGCGGTGTTATGGCTAAGCCAGCGCGGCGCGGACCTGGTCGGCGATGACCTTGAAGGCGGCCGGGTCCTGTCCCGCGATATCGGCCAGCACCTTGCGGTCGATATCGATGCCGGCCGATTCAAGGCCGTGCATAAATCGGGAATAGGTCAGGCCTTCGAGGCGGGCGGCCGCGTTGATCCGCTGGATCCACAGCGCCCGGAACGAGCGCTTGCGGACCTTGCGGTCGCGGTAGGCGTATTGCCCGGCCTTGTCGACGGCCGCCTTGGCGGTCCGGATGGTGTTCTTGCGCCGGCCATAGAAACCCTTGGCCTGCTCCAGAACCTTCTTGTGTCTTGCGTGGGCGGTGACGCCCCTTTTGACGCGTGCCATGTCAGTTCACCCCGCTCCTAACCCAGACCATAGGGGGCCCAGCCCTTGACGTGACGGGCATCCCCCGGCGCGGCGACCTTGGTGCCGCGTTGTTGCCGGATGTATTTTGCGTTGTGGCTGATCAGGCGGTGGCGCTTGCCGGCCACGCCCATCTTCACTTTTCCGGTCGCAGTCAGCTTGAAGCGCTTCTTCACGCCGGACTTCGTCTTCAGTTTCGGCATTTTGCTGCGGAGCTTGCGCCCCGTCCTATGATCGCAATGAGTGGCCGCCATGGCATGCCATGGGCCAGGCGGCCGGAAAGAGCGGCGCTGATAGGGGAAAAGCGAGCGATAGGCAAGGGCCGGGCCCCCTTGCCGCAGGGCAAGGAGTCCAGGTTAACAGGCGTCAACAGATAGCGCTGGCGCACAGCTGTGACGCGAGATCGGTTCGGCAAGGGACTCGGATTGCGCGAACTGAAGCGCCGACCGGACATTGTTCGATCGCCCGGCCAACGCATCCGCGTCAGAATTCATGTTTCGTTAGTCTGGGTTCCCTGCCGTGCCCCTTGCCGCGGAGCCATGAGCCCTAGCGCGGGGCCAGGATCATGATCATCTGCTTGCCTTCCATCCGAGGCTCGTACTCGACCTTGGCGATCGGCTCGAACTCGGTCTTCACCTGCTGCAGAAGCTTCATGCCGAGTTCGGGGTGGGCCAGCTCGCGGCCGCGGAAGCGCAGGGTCACCTTGACCTTGTCGCCCTCCTCGAAGAACCGGTGCATGGCCCGGGACTTCACCTCGTAATCGTGGGTGTCGATGTTGGGCCGGAGCTTGATCTCCTTGACCTCGACGACCTTCTGGCGCTTGCGCGCCTCGGCCTTCTTCTTCTGTTCCTGGAACTTGTACTTGCCGTAGTCGAGGATCTTGCAGACCGGCGGGTCGGAGTTGGGAGAGACCTCGACGAGGTCGAGCCCGGCTTCTTCGGCGGCTTCGAGCGCTGCGGAGGTGGGCATGACGCCCTGCTTCTCTCCGCTCTGATCGATGAGCAGGACGCGTGGGACGCGGATATCTTCGTTGATGCGGGGACCGTCCTTGGACGGCGGCGCGGGCATGGGGCGACGAATAGGCAGGCTCTCCTTGAACCGTGAACGATGCGAGACCGAGACTTACTGCGCTCTCAACCCCAGCGGATCAATATGGATGCGTGGAGGGGCGCGATCAAGCCGAGCGGGCCAGCACCTTGGCGGTTTCGGCCACCTGTTGCACCGAGATGTCCTTGACCTGGAGCGCAGTGAGGACGGCGACATAGCCGCGGGGGCCGGAAACATCGGGGTCCGCGGCCTTCGAGAACAGGGCGACGGTGGGGGCGCCGGCGGCGGCCATCAGGTGGGTGGGGCCGGAATTGTTGCCGACCGCCAGGGCCGCCCGGGCCCCCAGCACCGCGATCTGGGCGAAGTCGGTGCCGCCGGTGAGGTCCCTGGCGCGGGGGGTGGTCCGCTGGATGGCGCGGGCCATGCCGCTCTCCTCAGGGGCGCCGACCACGAAGACGTCCAGGCCGTGCGCATAGAGCTGGCGCGCCAGCTCGGCATAGTTCGCGATCGGCCAAAGCTCCTGGGACTTGCTGACCCCGCCAGGGGCTAAGAGGGCATAGGGCCTGGGCGTGG
>DATCFQ010000785.1:0-12667 GCA_036509495.1 Caulobacteraceae bacterium | reverse complement strand
CGGCGAAGAAGTCACGGTCCACCCCGGCGTTGTCGAAGCCCGACATCGGCCCGGTGTCGAAGCCCAGCGCCCGCGCGGCCATGATCAGATAGCCGCCCTGCAGCGTGCCGTTGCGGAAGGCGGTGGTCTCGGCGTGGGCGGGATTGGCGAACCAGGTCTTGGCGTCGGGCGCCTGGGGGAACAGCTTGGGCAGCTGCTCGGCGAAGGCGGGGTCATAGCCGATGATCACGGTGACCGGGGCCTTGAGCACCTTCTCGGCGTTGGCCGCGCTGAGGTGGGGCTTCAGCCGCGCCTTGCCCTCTTGGGTGGTCACCCAGACGAAGCGCGCGGGCGAGGAATTGGCCGAGGTGGGGCCCATCTTGGTCAGTTCGTAGATGGCCCGGATATCGGTCTCGGAGACGCCCTGATCGGTCCAGACGCCGTGCGAGCGGCCGTCACGGAAAATCTGGTCGAGGCTGTTGTCGTCGACGGGCCGGGTCATGCGCTCACCTTCAGGGTCGGGTTGGGCGCAGCATAGGCGCCGCTGAGAGCTGAGCCTAGAGCGTCTGCTCGACCCCAGTGACCTCGGGAACGTAGTGCTTGAGCATGTTCTCGACGCCGGCCTTCAGGGTCGCCGACGAGGACGGGCAGCCCGAGCAGGCGCCCTTCATGTGCAGGAACACCACGCCGGTGGCCGCGTCGAAGCGGTTGAACAGGATGTCGCCCCCGTCCTGGGCCACCGCCGGACGGATGCGGGTGTCCAGCAGGTCCTTGATCTCGGCGACGATCTGGGCGGTCTCGCCCTCGTAGGATTCCGTGTCGTCGTGGGAGGCGGCGCCCCCCTCGTCCTTCAGCAGCGGCGCGCCGGAGGTGTAGTGGTCCATGATGGCGGCCAGCACCGGCGCCTTCACGTGGCCCCAGTCGCTATCGGGCGCCTTGGAGACGGTGACGAAGTCCGGGCCGAAGAACGCCCGCTTCACGCCGTCGATGGCGAACAGCGCCTCGGCCAGGGGCGAAGCGGCGGCTTCCTCGGCGCTTCTGAACTCGCGCGAGCCCTCGCCCATGACCTCACGGCCGGGCAGGAACTTCAGCACCTCGGGGTTCGGCGTCTGTTCGGTCTGGATGAACATGCCCGTTAGATGGCGCCGCGGGGGCCTGGACGCAATGTTTGGGACGCCGGCGCGCCCCTCCAATATCCCGCTCATACCGGCGAAGACCGGTATCCAGGACAAGTTACGCCGTGGGCGGGAAGAAAGTCCGCGGCGGCCCGGCCGCGGCCTGTTGCGGAGACTTCAGCTCTGACCTGTCCTGGTTCCCGGCCTTCGCCGGGATGAGCGGGGAAACTACTGCTCCACGATCCGAACGATCCTGTCCGCGACGAAACCCGCGCCGTCCTCCGCGGCGACCTGGACGCCCAGGCGAGCGGCGCGGTCGCCGACCGCCTCGTCTCCGAGCAATTCGGCGAGGGCCGCCTCGGCGCGGGCGGCGGTGAACCGCTTGTGATCGAGCCTGCGGGCGACGCCCAGCCGCACCAGCCGTTCGGCGTTGTCCATCTGATCGCCCAGCAGCGGGCAGACCAGTTGCGGCCGGCCCGCGCGCAGGGCTTGGCCCACTGTGCCGATCCCGCCGTGGTGGATGACGGCGGCGGTGCGGGGAAACACCAGGGAATGCGGCGCGTAGCCGGCGACCAACACGTCCTTCGACGCCAACCGGCCAAGCCGGGCTTCGTCCTCCCGTCCCACCAGCAGCACCGCCCGCATGCCCAATCGTCCGGCGGTCTCGGCAGCCCGATCATAGAAGTCGCCCGCGGCGTGGACGCCGAAGCTCCCGAGCGTGAACACCAGGGGCGCAGGGCCCGCAGCCAGGAAATCGGCCAGCGGCGGCGCCAGGCCGGGGGGCTCGCCCCGTTCGCTGTCATAGAAGGTGAAGCCCGCGATCTGGCTGTTACCCGGCGCATCGGGGGGCAAGGGCCCCAGCACGGGGGAGTAGAGGGCTGCGATCCAGTCCGCCTGCAGCGGACCGTCGATCACCTCGTCGCCGCTGAGAGGCGGCAGGCCCAGGCGGCGGCGAAAGGCGGTGATCGGCCGTGTCCTCCAACGCAGTTGGGCTCGCCCGAGGTCCATCACCAGCTTGACCGCTCCGGGGCCGAGGGCGCGGCCCAACGCCGGGAGCCAGGGCGCTTCGGGCAGATAGGGAGGTTGCTGCGGCGAGAAGAAGACGCAGGGCGACAGCAGCAGGCTCACCGAAGGCAGGCCCAGCTTGGCGATCGCCAGCCGGGCGACGATCGAGAAGCTGGAGGTCACGGCCAGGTCGGCGCCGCGCATGGCCTCGCACAGGTCCTCGAAGCTTTGCTCCGTATAAGGAATGATCGCCTTGTCGACGATGAACATGGTGCTCGACCGAGCGACCTGGCGGGTGATCCCGCCCAGGTCGAGGCCGGTGTCGGCCGCCAGTTGCTGGGTGGTCGGCCGGACGGCGTGGAAGACCAGCCCCTCGTTTTCCACCTTTTCCCGGTATTCCGCGGAGGCGGCGATCACCGCCTCCAAGCCCAGCGCCTTGAGCGCCAGTCCCGTGGCGATGAACGGATGCAGGTCGCCATAGGAGCCGACGCTGGTCAGGACGATGCGCTTGGCCATCGAACGGCTAGCCGGCTAGCCGGCGGGACGCGGACGCTTGGCGCACCTGACGCGCATGCTGAGCCCCCCGGCCATGACAGACCCGCCTGTCGCCGGGACCATTATGGCGCGGACTTCAGGACCGGGACACTAATCCATCGGCTCCAGGCTGGCGCCAGCCGCGGCCCGGTCCCAGGCCAGGCCGCGGTAGCCGGCGGGACGGTCATAGCCGAAGCGCTTCACCCAAGGCTCGAGGATCTGGGCCAGCGGCCGCAACTGGCGCGCATAGCGCCGCCACTGCCCGACCCCGTCGCTGTTGAGGCCCCGCGCCAGCTGCGAGGCGCTGGGGGTGGCGATGGCGTCCGAGCGGACGCGCGACGCGAAGGTCCCCAGGGCGTCGGACCAGTCCATGCCGAGGAAGCCGCAGATCCCGCGCATCTCGCCTTCGAAGTCCTGCACGAGGTCCTCGTGGCGGATCGCCAGGGCGTCCAGCGAGGCCAGCGCGCCCATCCGGTCCGCCAGCCGCATCGCCGCAGCATAGAGCCGAGCCGATGCTTCGGCGCCGAGCAACGCATAGGTGTAGCGGTTCAACAGGAACCGCCGTCTGAAGCAGCTCAGGACGACATCGCGTGGATCGCGCCGCGCGAGCAGGATCTTGGCCTCGGGGAACAGGCGCGCGACCAGGTGCAGGTGCAGGGTGTCGATCGGTTGCTTGTCGACGAACACCCCGCGCTCCAGCTTGGCGCCGGCCGCCGCGGCGCGGCGCCAATAGGCGGTCCGCAATCCCTCGAGTTCGGATTCCGTCGCGCTGAGCAGCTGGGCCAGCCCGGCGGCGCCGGCGAATTTGCGCATCGAGTCGATCAGCGGCTCCTGCTCGTCGAGCAGTTCGACCTGCTCATGCCCCGCCAGGGCCAGGCCGAGCAGGCTGGTGCCCGAGCGCGGAAATCCCGTCAGGAAGACGTGCGTCGTCACGGCGTCCGGCGCCGCGCGGCTGGCTTGGCGCCGGGGCCAGCGCTCCGCCGGCAGGCGTTCCAGGAAAGCGGCCGTCCGCTCGGTGGACTCCAGGACGCCTTCCCCCGGAAACTGGCTCGCATGATCGCGGTGGAGCGCCTCGCCGCAGCGGCTCCAGGCTTCGAACGCCTCATCGGTCTTGCCCTGGGCGTCCAGCGTGTCGCCCAGATAGCTGTCCAGGGAAGGGTCCGGTCGAGGTCCCGCCATCAGTCGGCGGATGCGCGCCTCCGCGGAGGCGGCCGCGCCCTCGGCCAGTTCGGCCAGGACCATGGCGATGACCGCGGGTGCGCAATCCGGCTCGGCTTCGAGCACGGCCTGGGCGTAGGCGCGCGCCTCGTCGTGGGCGCCGTAGTGGCTGCACAGGGAGGCCAGGCCCGCCCGGGCGGGGATCAGGTCCGGCTGCAGTTCGAGGGCGTTGAGATAGTTCCGCTCGGCGTCGGCCGGTTGACCCAGCCGCTCCAGCGCCTGGCCCTTGTTCGCGTAGGTTTCGGCGCGGCGCGGCTCGTGCTTCAGCGCCGTTTCCAGGACGGGCAGCGCCTCAGCGGGTCGCTGCAGGTTGAGCAGGCACCGGGCAAGGGCGTTGGCGATCCCGACGTCCGCCGGCTGCAGCGCCATCGCCCGACGCAGATAGGGAACGGCGTCTTCGATCCGTCCGACCGTCTGTAGCGCCATGGCCATGATGCAGAGCAGAGCCGGATGTTCGAGGCCCGACGTCAGGGCCTCGTCGGCCAGCCTGGCCGAACCCTCGAGGTCTCCGTTGTCGAGCGCCGCCAGGACGGCGCCCACCGTCGCTTCGTCGGTCGCCGGATCACGCCGGCGGGCGCCGGCGCCGTCCGGCGGAGCGGGGCTGCCGATCCGGAATCGGATCGCTCTCGACGTGTAGACCTGAACCATGAATCCAAGACACGAGCGTACCCAACACGTGTTCTGATACGCGCAGTTGAGCTTGGACGGATTTCAAGGTTGCGATCTTATTGAAATAAACTTGCAATAATATGAGTTATTGCAAATAGAGCGCCGCCGAAATTTAGATATCGGAGCATAATATTAAGAATTGATATTTGGACGCATTTTATCTAATCGTAGGTAAGTTCCGTTGATAGGTAGAACATGCGTATCGGTGAACGTAATACAAGCGATGTGGATGAATAGGATGCCCGGCTGACCTCAAGGCTGGAATGAGCTGCGAAAGCTACTCCGCCGCCGCGTCCACGCCATCCTCCGCCTGCATGGCGCGCCTGACGGCGTCCAGCAGTGCGTAGAGGTCCGGTTCGTCGACCTCCTCGGGGGCCATGTCCTGGGCGCGGAGCCAGGCCCAGTCCTGCCGCTCGGCGGCGGCGCGGCTCATCCAGGGCGTCATGCCGGCGTCCTCGACCGTGCGGGCGACCTCCCGCATCTCCTCGGCGCGGCGCTTGCCGTGCATCAGCGAGCGGGAGATCATATAGCGGGCGTGCTTCTCCCAATCGGGGTTGGGCAGCAAATCTCCGAGCGAGCCCAGCACCGTCTCCTCGACGCCATAGTGGCGGGCGGAGATCAGGCACTCGGCGAGCAGCGCCTCCACCCCCTTGATCATCACGCTGCGGCACATCTTGGTCGCCGAGGCGAGGCCGACCTCCTCGGAAAAGATCTTGGCGTTCAGCTCCAGGCCGGAGGCGAACTCCACAAGGGCCTGGGCGTGCCGGCCGCCGAGCAGCATCGGCGTCTTCAGGCCCTTGGGGGGGACCGAACTCATCACCGCGGCCTCGACATAGCGGCCGCCGGCGGCGTTCACCGCCTCGCTCGCCGCGATCTTGACGCCCGGAGAGGCGGAATTGACGTCGAGCACGAAGGCGCCGGGCGCCAGGGCGTCCAGGGTCGATCTTGCCGCCGCCAGGGCCTGGGCCGCCGTCACGGCGCTGATCACCAGACCGGCGCCTTGCGCCGCATCGGCCGCCGAGGCGCGGGCCTCGATGCCGGCTTGCGCCGCGTCGCGGCTCGGCTTGCTGGCTGGGTCCTGGAACAGCGGGTCATAGGCGGTGATCCGCTCCACGCCCCGGAGCTTCAGGTCGCGCGCGAAGATGCGGCCGACCTCGCCGAAGCCGATCAGGCAGACGTGGGATGGGGTGGTCATGGCGCGCGCTCCCTTCGAAGACGCGCCGGAAAGCCTAGGCGAAGGCGGCCTTCACCTCGTCGGGGACGGCCTGGCTCTTCAGGCGGCCGGGCCGCTCCGGATCGAAGATGGTCCAGACGCGCGTCTCGAAGCCTTCTACCGCCAATTCCTCGCCGCGTAAGAGCCGGTGATGGACGTTGAAGCTCGACCGCTTGAACTCGGTGATGCTGGACTCGACCGTCACGTCCTCGCCGAAGGTCGAGGGGATCAGGAACTTCATCTTCAGGTCGACCATCGGATAGCCGGCCATGCCGAAGCGCTCGAGCACGGCGTGCTTGGGAAAGCCGGCCGCCTCGAACAGGTGCACCGTGCAGGCGTCGAAATATTCGACGTAGCGGGGGAAGTAGACGATGCCGGCCGCATCACAGTCGCCCCACTCGATGCGCAGGGTCCGGCGGTGGGTGAACATGGTCGACAACCTCTGGGTGCGCCCCGGCGGATAACGACTCACCAGCCCGTCCGGCAGCGCGAATTCATAGCCGCCCGGCCGGCTCCGGTCGAATAAAACCAGCACTGGAATTCACCCGGTCGACGTCCGCATCCGGCCTGTTCAGCCGTCCACGCTGAGGCCGAGCGAGCCGTTGCGCCGGGCGAACAGCCATTCGCCCTCCTGCTTGACGAAGGTGTCGTGGAAGGCCCCGATCAGGGCCGGCCCGTCGGCCTTGGGCGGACCCTTGTCGCCCTCGGCGGAAGCGGGGCCGGAATAGAGGATCATGTAGCAGACGCCCGAGGCGCGCTCTGAGCTCTCGGCGGTGATGACCACATTGGCCATCAGGTGGCGGATGGTCCGCGGCGGCCGCTTCCTGAACTGCTCGAGGATCACTTGGCGGCCGATCATCGGCTGGTCGGGGAGAGTAGGCCGGGCAAACACCCCGTCCTCGGTGAAGGTCTGCGCCAGGGCGTCATAGTCGCACGCGTCATTGAGCAAGGCGAAGCGGTTCACCAGCTGTTGGCAGCGCCATTCGATCACCGCTCGCTCGGTTTCGCTGAGCTGTTGTCCGGCCATCGGAATCCTCCCTGTTCGCCCGGCACGAACATCATCAGGGGGCCGAAAACAAGTCTGGTCTGGTGACGGCGCCATCGTCTAGATGGCCGCCGACACCCCCCGCCAGGACTAGGGAGAACCCGGTTTGAGCATCGTCGTCAGGAACACGCCGCGCGCCGACAAGGCGACCGTCGAAGGCTTCGCCGGTATCGGCGTGGCCACGGTGCACGAGGCGCAGGGCCGCATCGGCCTGTTGCACGCCTACATGAAGCCGATCTATCGGCCGGCCCATGTGGTCGGCTCGGCGGTGACCTGCGAGGTCGCGCCCGGCGACAACTGGATGATCCACGTGGCGGTCGAGCAGTGCCAGCCGGGCGACGTCCTCGTGGTGGCCCCGACCAGCCCGGTCGAAGACGGCTATTTCGGCGACCTGCTGGCCGCCTCGCTGATGGCTCGCGGGGTGAAGGCCCTGATCATCGAGGCCGGCGTCCGCGATGTCTCGACCCTGACCGAGATGAAGTTCCCGGTCTGGTCCAAGGCCGTCTTCGCCCAGGGCACGGTCAAGGAGACCATCGCCAATGTGAATACACCGCTGGTCTGCGCCGGCCAGCTGATCAATCCGGGCGACGTGATGGTGGCCGACGACGACGGGGTGGTGGTGGTCCGCCGCAAGGACGCCGCGCGGGTGCTGGGCAAGAGCCAGGAGCGCGAGGCCAAGGAAGCCAAGACCCGTGAGCGCCTGAGCTCGGGCGAACTGGGCCTGGACTACTACGGCTTCCGCGACCGCCTGGCCGCCAAGGGACTCAAGTACGTCGACTACGAGGGCGACTGAGCGGAGTTGAAGCGATTATTCCGGCGGCAGGGCCTCGGCCGGGACCCAGGTTCCGTGCACCTGGCAGCGCAATCGCATCGGGATCTTGATCCGGCAGATCGGGCCATTCTCGGGTCGCGCGGCCTCGACGATCGCCACTTCCGACAGGTTCTCGTCGTGCAGATCGCAGACGAAGGCGAGGTAGCCCTCGTGGCCGGGTTGCTTCGAGGCGATGTGGATGTGTTCCTGCAGGGTGACGTGCGGGCCCAGGCTCAGCGAGGTCAGGGCGCCGGTTTTCACGTTCAGGCGGATCAGGGTGTTGAAGCCGGCGCCGACCGGCCCGGAGATCATCGGTGGCCCGCTCCGGGGGTCGTAGGTTTGGTAGTAGGCGATCTCATAGTCCTTCATCGCGTCCTTGTCGGCGGTGCGCGGCATGTCTCCGCCGGGACCCAGGACCGTCTCCACCCAGCTGTCGTCGTTGCGCGAAAGGTCGAAGCTCCAGCGCGCCAACCGGCCGCCCATCTCGGCGGGGTTCACCTTCAGGCCCGAGGCTTCCTGGATGAAGGGGAAGACGATCATGTCGGAGGCGGAGACGTCGACCGTCACCTTGTCGCCGTCGGAGTAGGCGTTGAGGAAGTGGAAGAACGAGCTCGGCGGGCCCTTGAACCAGCGCAGGTCCTTCACCGAGCCATTGCGCGGCATGATCCCGACCTGGGTCCCCTGGTCGGGGTCCCAGACCCAGTGGGCGCCGCCGGCCTTCATCCGCTCGAGGTCGGCGCTGACCGGCTGCAGCGGGAAGATGATGTGGTCCTTGGTCACCGCGAAATCGTGGATCAGCGAGACGAAGGGCGCCTCGAACCACTCCTCGCGGATCAGCTTGCCGTCCTTGTCGGCGACGCAGAGCGCCACGTCGCGGCTGGCCAGGCCGCCGGCCTCATAGCCGAAGAAATAGAGTTCGCCGGTCTCGGGATCGGGCCGGCAATGGGCGGTCATGGTCTGGCTCTTCAGCGTTCCGCCGAAGTCGTAGGGGCCGATGGTCTCCAGGGTGTGCGGGTCGATCTCATAGGGCCGGCCGTCTTCCTTGGCGGCCAGGATCCTGCCGGCGTGGAACACCGGGGTGGTGTTGGAGGCGGTGCGGCTCTCGCCGAAGAAGCCAGGTTCGTCCGTATACGGATTACGGTAGAGGCCATGCAGGCTGCGGCGGGCGGCGCGGTCGCGCTTCAGCCGCTCGGTCATCACATAGCGTTGGCGGAAGTCCACGTGGCCGTCTTCGAAGCGCAGCAGGCTCACCATGCCGTCGCCCGAGATGAAGGTGTCCCAACCCTCCTTGGGCGGATACTGCGGATCGGGAATGGAGCGGTACCAATTGCCTTTGATCTCGGCCGGCAGCTCGCCCTCGATCACCAGGTCATAGATGTCCGCCTCTATGCGCGAGGGCGCATTGAAGCCGGCGAAGTCCATGGTCTGGGGAAAAGCTTTGGTCATGCGGGGCTCCCTGGGGGCCGACCTTGTCCGCGGTCGGGTGTTGGGGCTAGTTGTCGCCCACAAACGGCGAGACGGGAAGGAACGAACAGATGAAGATCGCTTTGATCGGCGCCACGGGGAACATGGGCCAGAGGCTCGTCAAGGAAGCGACCAGCCGCGGTCACGACGTCATCGCCATCGCGCGCAATCCCGACGCCGCCAAGGGCGACAAGGTGACCACCGTCGCGCTCGACCTGCACGACGAGGACAAGCTGGCCGACGCCATCAAGGGCGCCGACGTGGTGATCCTGTCGGTCCGCTTCCAGGACACCGACCCCACCAAGGTGGTCTGGGCCATGCGCAAGGCCGGCAAGACCCGTCTCGCCGTGGTCGGCGGCGCCGCCAGCCTGATGAACCAGGACAATGTCCGCCTGCTCGACACCCCCGGCTTCCCCGACTTCATCGCGGTCGAGGCGCGCCCCGCGGCCGCGGCCCTGGATTGGCTGCGCAAGGAGGCCCGCGACCTGGACTGGGTGTTCGTCTCCCCCTCGATGATGCTGGGACCGGGCGAGCGCACCGGCAAGTTCCGCAAGGGCCAGCACCACCTGCTGACGGCCGAGGACGGCAAGAGTTCGATCTCCTACGAGGACCTGGCCGTCGCCATCCTCGACGAGCTGGAAACCCCCACGGTCCACGGCGACCGCTTCACGGTCGGGTACTAAGTTCTCTTCTCCCTATGGGAGAGACGACTATCTCGGCGTCCAGCCGCGATCTGGGCGATCTTTCCGAGCTTCAGGTCCATGGCTCCCCCCTGGCGTCTGGCTCAGCCTAGATCGATGTCAGGGGAGGCGAAACCCGGTTGCCCCGCCGGAGCGTTCGGGGCTAGCTGCCGCTCACACGGGCGGAGAAGGCGCGATGCAAACCCAGGAACTCGGCAAGTCGGGGCTGAAGGTCGCCCCCTGGGCGTTCGGCGGCAATGTGTTCGGCTGGACCGCCGACCAGAGCGCCAGCTTCCAGTTGCTCGACGCCTTCGTCGGCCACGGCTTCAGCCTGATCGACTCGGCCGACGTCTATTCGCGCTGGGCGCCGGGGCATTCGGGCGGAGAGTCCGAGACCATGATCGGCGACTGGCTGGCCCAGGGCGGCGCCAAAGAACGCGCATCACGCCGCGAAAAGGTGGTCATCGCCACCAAGCTCGGCAATCCCATGCCCGAGGGGCAGGGCCTCTCGCGCGGCTATATGATGGAGGCGGTCGAGCGGTCGCTGAAGCGGCTGAAGACCGATTATATCGACCTCTACCAATCCCATGTCGACGACGCCTCGGTCCCGCTGGAGGAGACGCTGTCGGCCTTCGGCGAGCTGATCAAGGCCGGCAAGGTGCGCGCCATCGGGGCCTCGAACTACGGCGCCCCGCGGCTGGCGGAGGCGCTGAAGCTGGCCAAGGACAAGGGCCTGCCGCGCTATGAGACGCTGCAGCCCTGGTACAATCTCTACGACCGCGACGTGTTCGAGGGTCCGGTGCAGGATCTGGCCCGCGCCGAGGGCCTTGGCGTGATCCCCTATTTCGGCCTGGCCTCGGGGTTCCTCACCGGCAAGTACCGCTCCGAGGCGGACCTGGTGGGCTCGCCCCGCGCCTATCGCGCCAAGGACATGCTGGACAAGCGGGGCATGCGCATCCTGGCGGCCCTGGACGCGGTCGGGGCTCGGGTCGGGGGCACGCCGGCCCAGGTGTCGCTGTCTTGGCTCCGGGCCAAGGGCTGCATCCCCATCGCCAGCGCGACCAAGCTGTCGCAACTGGAGGAGCTGGCCAAGTTCGTCGACCTGACTCTGGACGCCGACGCGGTCGCCACGCTGGACAAGGCCAGCGTGATCAATCCGGGCGAGGAGCCGGTGCGCGCGCCGCCGCCGCGGCCGAGCACGGCGACCAAGGATTAGGCTCTACTCTGCGCCCGACACCTTGTGGGCCAGCTCGCCGGTGTAGTCCTGGATCAGGAGTTCGACTGTCTCGCCCCGCTCTTCCGCGTCGAAGGCCATGCCCTGGGCCATCTCGACCGCCCCCGAGCGCGACATGCCCGACGCGACGGGCTCGCCATCCCTGAACACGGTCCAGTCGCCTTGCTTCAAAGTCACCGCATACTGGACCATGGCTGGCGCCGTCCGAGCTTGGCTTGGTTTCCGCTCAATTCATAACTGCGGCCAAGGTTCCGGCCACGCAGGATCGCCTAGCCGCGAAGCGCGTCGATGACCTGGTGCTTGTCGTGTTGCTCGAGTTCGCGGGCCTTGGCGCGGTCGGAGACGCAGGCGTTGAGCACCCAGGTGTTCAGCCTTTCGCGTTCGTGCTGCTGCTTGCCGCTCATGGTCAGGTCGGCGGCGGCGCCGGCGAAGGGCACCACCAGATTGCCGGCCACGCCCATGACGGTATGCAGATTGTGGTGGTCGTTGAACTGGTAGACCGCCTTGCGCGCGGCGACGCACTGGCGGGTGTTCCATCGGCGGTCGGTCGAATCCAGGTTCGCCACCGTGGTCTTGGGATTGGTGGCGCATCCCGCGCCGGCCAGGAGCACGGCCACGGCCATGGCGCCCAAGGCGACACCCTCACGCCTCATGCCCGGCCTCCCTGCGGTCTAGCTCTAGCAAGGCCAGAAACCCGTCCGGCCGGCAAGGGTTCCGATTTCATCAAGCAAAGGCCGCCCGCCGGGCGGACGGCCTTGCGCCGCGAACAGACGCTGCGGCGGCTAGTCCGAGCGCCGCGACATGCGCGGGGCCTGCGCCAGCAGCACAGCCTCGGCCGGGGCGGCGCCGCCGGCGACGCATTGTCCGGTGTCGAGCACCGCATGCTGGCCCAGGCAGTAGACGTCCTCGTACTCCGGACCCGCCACCGAGAGGCACTGGAACAGGTTGAGCTTGGCCATCTTCAGGCACTGGGCGCTGATCTTCTCGCTGGTGACCGGCTCGAGCCGGCCCTCATCGGCGCCGTCCGTCCCGTCGAGGATGGCCAGGGCCGCCAGCGCCAGGCTGTGGGCGATCACCGGTGAAGCCTGGCCGGGCCCGCGCCGCGGACCCGAGCCCAGGGTCGAGATCTGGCTCAGCAGCCGCGCCAGATCGCCGTCGCGGGCGGCCGCGCGGGTCGCGGACGCGGCCTTGGCGTCGGCCAGCCGGCCCGGCTGGTTGGTGGCCTTGATGATCGACCAGCCCTGGTGCTGGACGTCATAGGCGGCCTGCTTGATCGCCCGGCCGTTGTCGACCACCGGCCTGGCCTCGCTGACCAGGGCGTTGGCGGCGAGGGCGGACGCCTCTTCGGCGCCCGGCAAGCGGGCGGCCGATTCCGGATCGGCGGTCAGGGCCTCGATCAGGGCGCGGCGGTCGCGGCCGTTGGCGGCGACGTCCATCACGCCATAGACGAACTGCGGCGACTGCATGGCCGCCATGGCGCCATAGGCGATCATGCCCTCCTCGAGCTGGCGCTCGTCATAGGCGGAGGCGCGCCTCAGCGCGGCCTCGACCCCCTGGCCGCTCTTGAAGCTGGCGTCGATCGCCGCCACCGCGTGCATGTAGCCGTCGAAGGCGCTGGCGGCCTCGGCCGACCGGCGGGGGAAGGCCACGTGCTGGCCGATCGACGTGGGCGCTGCGCCCAGGTCGTCGCGGATTGGCGT
>DATCFQ010000784.1:0-2345 GCA_036509495.1 Caulobacteraceae bacterium | reverse complement strand
GTTCGGCTGGCGAGCCCTATGCCGCAAGCCGCAGCTATGCGCGCACCCATGTCGAGAACCTCTTGGTCACAAACCCAGTCTGGTTCATCTGCTCATCCCTCGACGGCGCCGACCAGACCGTGGTCCGCCTGCCGCTGGCGGACTCGCGCGTATGGATAGCCCAGCCGCTCTCGGGCGAACCCATGGCGGCCTATAAGCTCGGGGCCGCCGACCCTGGGGCGGGCCAGGTCTACTGGCCGCTGAGCGACTCGGCCGGCAAAGAGGTCGGCCAGCTGCACGCCTTCAACCCCGGCGCGCTCGGCGACCCCAAGGCCGCGACCACCCCGACCTTCACCTCGATCCGCATCGCCGCCGCCCAGTGGAATTGCCGCTGGCTGGAACACACGCGGCTGTTGGGTTTCAGCAGCAAGCGGGTGATCGAGATCACCGCCGACGCAGGTCGGCTCGAGTACCAGAGCTTCGACTACCGCGACGCCGGCAAGGCGAAGAAGGTCGACACCGGCGGCCCCCAGCAATCCACCACGCCCTCGCTCGACATCAAGGGCGGCCGCGTAGCTGGCGGCAGGATGCGCTTCGAGAGCAACGGCTATGACTTCCTGGTGAGCGCCGGGGCCTGGGACGCCCGCATCGTGGTGACCCATGCCGGCCGGACCATCCTGAACGAGCCGCTGGTCGCCTGGACGATCGGCGCGCCCTGACCTTGGGCGGGCGTCCAATAACCCCCGCTCATCCCCCACCCCGCTCGTCCCCGCGAAAGCGGGGATCCAGGCTTTTTTCTGAGCCATGCGAGCATGTGGTGGCGGGAGCCAAAAACACCTGGGTCCCCGCTTTCGCGGGGATGAGCGGGGCGGAGTGGGGCGGGAGGGCAGCTACATCCTGAACACGCCGAACCGCGTCTGGGGGACCGGGGCGTTCAGGGCCGCAGACAAAGCGAGGCCCAGCACGTCCCGCGTCTGGGCCGGGTCGATGACGCCGTCGTCCCACAGCCGGGCGGTGGCGTAGTAGGGATCGCCCTCGGTCTCGTAGCGGGCGCGGATCGGGGCCTTGAAGGCTTCCTCGTCCTCGGTCGGCCAGGTCTCGCCCTTGGCCTCCAGGCCGTCGCGGCGGATGGTGGCGAGCACGCTGGCGGCCTGCTCGCCGCCCATCACGCTGATGCGCGAATTGGGCCAGCTGAACAGGAACCTCGGCCCGAACGCCCGGCCGCACATGCCGTAGTTGCCGGCCCCGAACGAGCCCCCGATCAGCACCGTCAGCTTGGGGACCTCGGCGGAGGCCACGGCCATGACCATCTTGGCCCCGTCCTTGGCGATGCCGCCGGCCTCGTACTTGCCGCCGACCATGAAGCCCGAGATGTTCTGCAGGAATACCAGCGGGACGCCGCGGGCGCAGGCCAGCTCGATGAAGTGCGTGGCCTTCAGGGCGCTCTCGGAGAACAGCACGCCATTGTTGGCCAGGATCGCCACCGGATGGCCCCAGATGTGGGCGAAGCCGGTCACTAGGGTCGCGCCATAGAGCGGCTTGAACTCGTCGAACTCCGAGCCGTCGACCAGCCGGGCGATCACCTCGTGCACGTCGTAGGGCGCGCGCACGTCCGCCGGGACCACGCCATAGAGCCCGGCTGGATCCAGCAGCGGTGGGCGCGGCTCGGCCATCACCAACCCCGCCGGCTTGGCGGTGTTCAGGCGGCCGACGATGCGGCGGACGATCTCCAGGGCATGGGCGTCGTTGTCGGCGACGTGGTCGACCACGCCCGAGCGGCGCGCGTGGGTGTCGGCGCCCCCGAGTTCCTCGGCCGAGATCACCTCGCCGGTCGCCGCCTTCACCAGGGGCGGGCCGCCCAGGAAGATGGTGCCTTGGCCGCGCACGATCACCGTCTCGTCCGACATCGCCGGCACATAGGCCCCGCCGGCGGTGCACGAGCCCATCACGCAGGCGACCTGGGCGATGCCCTCGGCGCTCATCCGCGCCTGGTTGAAGAAGATGCGGCCGAAGTGGTCGCGGTCGGGGAACACCTCGGCCTGGTGCGGCAGGTTGGCCCCGCCGGAGTCCACCAGATAGACGCAGGGCAGCCGGTTCTGCTGGGCGATCTCCTGGGCCCTCAGGTGCTTCTTCACGGTCAGGGGGAAATAGGCCCCGCCCTTCACCGTGGCGTCGTTGGCGACGATCATCACCTCGCGCCCGGAGACCCGGCCGATGCCGGTGATGATGCCGGCCCCCGGCGCCTCACCGTCATAGAGGCCGTTGGCGACCAGGGCGCCGATCTCGAGGAACGGCGCGCCGGCGTCCAGCAGCCGTTCGACCCGCTGGCGAGGCAGTAGCTTGTCGCGCGCCAGGTGCCGCGTCCG
>DATCFQ010000783.1:0-3503 GCA_036509495.1 Caulobacteraceae bacterium | reverse complement strand
GGCGGGCGGAGACCATCGGCCGGCCGCTGGGGAGCGAGGCCTTCATTGGCGCCTTGGAACAGGCGAGCGGGCGGACCTTCAAGCCGGCCCGACGCGGGCCGAAGCCGAAGGAGTTAAGTGCACTGTCACCGTAATCCGCTGGGCCGCCCCCTGCCCGCAGGTCCCCGTTGACTTCGGCCAAGCTTGCAGCCGATTGTCGGAGTCAATGAAGGAGCCCTGATGAATCGGGGCTGAGGGAGGCCAGCGTCTCGATGTCCGTCCGTGCTTTTCTGATGTCAGGCGTTCTCGCCGCCGGCGTGCTGACCTGCGGCCTCGCCAGCGCCCAGGGCGGGAACCAGGGCCGCACCTGGGCCGAGGTGGGCCGCCTGCCCGACTTCACCACCGGCATCTGGGAGATTCCGCTGGGTCCGGGGGCGTTCAAGCCCCAGGCCCGGCCCGAGCTCACGCCCGCCTATGCCGACAAGCTCAAGGCCTATAACGACGCCAAGGCCAAGGGCGGGGAACAGGACAACCCCAGCGCCAACTGCGTGCCGCCAGGCATGCCCGAGATCATGGGCCAGCCCTATCCGATCCAGATCCTCTTCGGTCCCGGCCAGGTGGCGATCCAGGCCGAGGCCTATGAGCAGATCCGGCACATCTACACCAACGGCCGCAAACACCCGGACGATCCGGACCTCACCTATGATGGCGACTCCATCGGCCATTGGGAGGGCGGGGTCCTGGTGGTGGATTCGGTGGGCTTCACCGCCGACACCCCGCTGGGCCAGAACTACGGCCTCAGGCACTCCGAGAAGATGCACATCGTCGAGCGCATGCGGCTGGTGGATCCCGACACCCTGGAGGTGGTCACCACCATCGAGGACCCGCAGGCGCTGGTCCGGCCCTGGACCACCACCCGCACGTTCAAGCGTCATCGCGACTGGACCATCTCCGAGTACGTCTGCGAACAGAACAACCGCAACCTCGTCGACGAGAACGGTCGCGCCGGCATAACCCTGGCGCCGCCGCCCTCGGGGCAATGATGCGGCGAGTGATTTCGCCGTCTCGGCCGTAGATTGGCTCAAGGAGCGCTTCGCATGCAGATCTTTTCCCGCCGCCTTGGGCTGGCCTTCGCCGCCGCCGCGGTCCTGGCTTCAGCGGCCCCCGCCCTCGCCCACCACTCCTTCGCCATGTTCGACATGGCCCAGGAGAAGACCATCAGCGGCACGGTCACCGATTTCCAATGGACCAATCCCCACACCTGGATCTGGCTGGAGACCCCGGCGGCCAGCGGCGCCGCCGAGCAATGGGGCGTCGAGGGCATGAGCCCCAACTTCCTGGAGCGTCGCGGCTGGTCGAAGAACACCTTGCGGCGCGGCGACAAGGTCAGCGTGGTCATCCATCCGGTGAAGAACGGCGGCCACGGCGGCAGCTTCGTGCGGGTCACCCTGCCGGACGGCAAGGTGATGGACATGATGGGCGGCTCCGCGCCGATCTATCCGGCCCCGACGCCCGCACCGAAGACCTGACCCGGCCTGAGGATCAGCTCAGCGCCGCCAGGGCCGCCCTTGGCTCGTCCGGGACCATGCCGAAAGTGCGATGCCGCCCGGCGAATTCGCCAAGCGCCGTCCTCAGGTCATCGCCGCCGAACTCGGGCCACATGCGGTCGGTGAACCAGAGCTCGGCATAGGCCGCCTCCCAGAGCAGGAAGTCCGAGAGCCGCTTCTCGCCGCCGGTGCGGATCAGCAGATCCACCTCCTCGAGCCCCTCGCCCTCGGGGCCGGCCGCCCGCGCGATCATCGCGCCCAGCTCGCCCGCGCCATGGCAGGCCGCCGCCGCCCGGGCGATGCAGTCGCGCGAGGAGTAGTCGATGGCGATGCGCAGGTGCAGCCGTCGCCCCGCGGCGGTCGCCGCCTCGGCCTGGGCGATCTGCAGGCGCAGGTCCTCGCCCAGCCGGTCGCGCCGTCCGATGATCGACAGCCTGACCTCCGACTGTTTCAGCCGCTGCAGGTCGGCGAGCAGATAGACCCTGAACAGCCGCATCAGATTGGACACCTCGCCGACCGGCCGCTTCCAGTTGGCCGAGGAGAAGGCGAACAGGGTCAGGGTCTCGACCCCCGCGTCCACGGCCGCCTCGGCGGTGCGGCGCACGGCCTGCATGCCGGCCTCATGACCCTGGGCCCGGGCGAGTCCACGGCGCGTGGCCCAGCGGCCGTTGCCGTCCATGATGATCGCCACATGACGGGGAACCATCGCGCGCCTCGAACTTTGCATCACAAAGTATCTCCTCAAAAAAAGGGGGTCAGGCCTTGATCGCGCCGGCCGGCGCGGCCTTGGAGGCCTGTGCGGCGTCGCGCACCACCTGCTCCAGCACCCCGAGGTAGCCGAGGAAGCGCGCCCGGCCCTCGTCGGTGATGCGGCAGACGGTCAGCGGCCGGTTGCGCTCGAATCCCTTGGCGATCTCGACCAAGCCCGCCTCCTGCAGCACCTGCAGGTGGCGGCTGAGGTTTCCGTCGGTCAGGCCGCAGAGCGTCTTCAGTTCGGCGAAGGCGACGCCCTTGGGCTGGGCCATCAGCGAGGTGAGCACGCCCAGCCGCGCCCGCTCGTGGATGACGCGGTCGAGGCCCTCGTAGGCAAAGGGGGCGGCAGGCGCGGCGGCCATCTCAAACCCCCCGCGACGAGAGCTGCAGGACCGCGCCGACCATCAGCTGGCCGGCCGCGAAGGGCGCGCCCATGGCCCAGGGCGAGAAGGCGTGAGAGCCGCGGGCCACGACCAGCGAAGCCATGGCGGCGGCCAGGTACCAGCCTCCGACCAGCAGCATCGGCCGCGGCAGGAACCGGCAGGAGGCGAAAACGCCCAGCGCAAACACCACCTGCCAGAGGCCGGGCAGCATCCAGAGCGCCTCGGGCTCAAAGCGCAGCAGCACCGCGGTGAGCAGCACCCCCGCCAGCCCCGCCGGCAGGAACTGCTCGGCCGCCGAGACGATCATCTCCTGGGCCATGCCCGAATGTTCGCGGCGGCTGCGGGTGACGGTCTCCAGGCCGATGACGATCACAGAGATCGCGGCGGTCGCTGTCCAGAGGCCGACATAGGCGAGCGGATTGTGCGCGGGATCGGGGATCAGGGCCGCCTGGACGATCGCCGCCAGAGCGGCGAACACGCCGGTGGCCGCCAGGGTCGCCGCGCCATAGCCGTGGAACGCGCTGCCCCGCGCCAGCTGGCTGCGGATCTCGGAGATGTCGGCCAAGGCCCGGTCGAGATCCTGCACGGCGCACGCTCCCTTTGCAGTACAAAGTACACGGTCATGCAAAACGGGGCAAGGGCGGCCGACAGATCCTGGCATGTCGGAATCGAAAGCGGCCCCGCATCGCTGCGGGGCCGTTCCGTGTCTTGGGTGCGGGGATAGGATTTGAACCTATGACCTTCAGGTTATGAGCCTGACGAGCTACCGGGCTGCTCCACCCCGCGTCAAAGTCGTCGGCCTGCGAGGCCAAAAAGGTCGTGATGAAGGGTCATCGAGAAC
>DATCFQ010000782.1:0-3947 GCA_036509495.1 Caulobacteraceae bacterium | reverse complement strand
GGCCTGGGTCCCCGCTTTCGCGGGGATGAGCGGAGGTGGGGGAAGCTTCCGCGCCTTCCCATCGCGGCGAATGACTCGGGGCCTGGCAAACTCATCGGCAACTCCAAAATCCGCTCATCCCCGCGAAAGCGGGGACCCAGGCTTTTTCGTTTCGGATGGGATGGTTGGCCCGTGCGAGGAACTGCGGACGGTCCGGTCTCCAGCCTGCATGGCAAGAACACCTGGGGTCCCCGCGTTCGCGGGGATGAGTGGGGCCAGCCTACCCCTTCAGCTGGATGAACATCGCGCCGCTGCTGACGAAGGACAGGCGGATGCGGGCGGCTTCGGTTTTCAGGTAGTCGTCGGCGACGCGGCGTGGGCCGTCGCCCCAGTCCCAGTCGTAGTCGTCGAGCACCAGCCAGCCGCCGGGCTTCACCTTCGGCGCCCAGCCGCGGACGTCGGCCAGCACGTGCTCGTACTCGTGGTTGCCGTCGATGTGCAGCAGGCCGATGGCGCCTTCGTAGATGGTGCGCCCGAAGGCTTCGGTCTCGATCTCGCGGCTGCTGCCATAGGTCCGGGCGGCCTCGGTGGAGAGGGCGTGGATGTAGTTCAGCCGTCCCTGGGCGAAGGGCGCGACATTGACCTCGAAGATCTGCCGGAACGAGGCCCAATCGAAGATCTGGCCCGCCGTCTTCAGCTGCTCGTTGTCCTGGTCGATGGCCTGCGCCGACCAGGGATCGACGCAGAGCACCTGGCCCAGGTCATAGCGGCTGTTCAGCATGGCGAAGCAGGCGGCGGTGCGGCCGAACAGGCTGCCGATCTCCACGATGTCGCCGGTGGGCGCGCGGCGCGCCGCCTCCACCAGGGCCATGAGCTTGGGCTCGTAGCTCTCGCCGGTGATCGAGGTCGCGGCGCGCAGATAGCCGGCCATCTCGACCAGGCTGAGCGGGGGCCGCGCGGCGGGCGAGCCGGCGAGTTCGGGGATGACGGGGGGATTGGCCGCGCGTTCCAGCAGGGCCCGGTACTCGTCCTGCAGGTCGAAGGCGCTGCGGCCGAAGGACAGGCTGACGCCGGGCGCGATGGCCGGCAGCGCCGTCTTCAGGCGGTTCCAGATGGCGAAGTGGCTGACGTGCACCTGGCCGATGCCATGGGCGGCGATGATCTCGGCCAGACGCCGATCGAAGCCCGGGTCGGTGACGTGCGGCAGGGTCACGAACGCCGCATAGTCCGCCGCCGCCGGATCGTCCTTCACCGAGGAGGCGCCGATCACCCTCATCCCGCGCGCGGTCGCATGGGCGGCGACTTCGGGGCCGTCGCCGTAACCGCCCGGCAGGACCAGCAGGGGCTTGGAGGGATCGGGTCGCGGAGAGGACATGAAGGTCCGGGCGGTTGGACCCAGCCACTGTGGTTCCCAAGCCTCAACGACCGGTTAACCACGTTGCGTCAAGGCGCAAGGCGCCTAGCGCCAGTCGTCGATCAGGATGGACGGCTTGGTGAGGTTGGCCGTGCCGCGGCCGCCGATGGCGTAGCGGCCGCCGAACATCTTGAAGGCGGCCTGGGTCTCGCCGCCGGTGACCACGATGTGGATGTCCTCGGGGCGGAAGATCTGGATCATCTCGTCCGGATCGGCCCTCAGCCGGCTGGCGAAGGGCTCGACCCCCGCCTCGCCGTGCGGGCGGATCAGGGTCTGGATGGCCATGTCGTCCCAATAGTCGCGCGCCTTCAGCCGGGCGTTCTCGGCGCACCATTCGATCAGCTTCTCCTTGCTGTAGCCGAGTTCCTCGAAGCCCCGCGCCACCAGGGGATCCATCACGATCAGCGGCGGCAGGAACTGCTCGAGCGCCGACAGGCAGCGGCGGAACTTGTCCTGCCAGGTGTCGCGCGGGCCATAGCCGCTTTCGGTGTACCAGCCGCCGAAGAACAGGCTGACGGTGCTGTCGCCGGGCTTGAATCCCTGGTCGACATGGAACGGCGCCCAGGGGCTGCGCTCCTCGGCCTCGGAGAAGCAGGCGGTATAGGCCAGCCAGTTGCCGAGCGAGCCCATGTAGGTCTCGCCGGGGGTCGAGCCGCCCTGCAGGTTGGTGCTGAGCAGGCCATGGGCCCGCCCGATGGTGGCGGTGGCCTGGTTGTAGGGGCCCATGGCGCCGATGCCGTCGTTCATGCCGAGTTCTTGCCGGATCGGTCCGTTGATCACCGACAGGGTGGCGAAGGAGGTGGTGCTCGACGAGCGGGCGGTGATGCCGCTGGAGGCCATGGCCAGGATCACCGGCAGGTACTCCGGCCGCGCGCCGGCCATCACCGCGTTCACCGCCACCTTCTCGACGTCGAACTCCCAGGATTCGCGGAAGGCGGTGGGGCGCAGCCGCCCGACGATCCGGTCGCGCGGCAGGCTGGTCCCCTTCAGCATCGCCTCGACCCGCTCTTCGGTGGGCAGGATGATCGGCAGGAAGTCGGTCCAGCGGTTCTGCAGGAACAGCTCGCGCAGATTGTCGGGGGTGTCGGGATCCAGCAGCCGCGGGGTCGAGCGCTCGAAGGTCGCGCCCTTCACGTCGGCGTCCGACAGCGGCTGGGTCAGGGCGTCGATCACCTCCTGCATGAAGGGCCGGCCGGAGACCGCGTCGGTCCCCTCGATATAGCCGCGCAGGGTCTCGGCCGAGACGCCCACCACCGGCTGGGGCACGAAGCAGTTGCGCATGGTCGGCCGCCCGCCGGCCAGCGAGGTGGCCTTGGCCAGTCGGGCGAAGACGTGGGTGTGCACGGGGGCCGTCGGCACCCCTTGTTCTTCCAGCGCCAGCGACAACCCCACGACCGTGGGGCAGCAGGTGCTTCAGAGACCGACGCCGAGGATGGCGGCGGCGCCATCCTCGGCGATCTTGGCCCGCATGATCGGATCGTCGACCCAGCTCTCGCGCGGCTTGATCACCTTGGTGTTCACCGCCGGCAGGTGCAGGGCGAACCACTGCCGCAGCTGCTCCATGAACACTTCGGAATTATCGAACAGGCAGTCGACCAGATAGACGACCTTGCCATCCAGGCTCTGCAGCCTGGGCGCGAGCCGCTTGCCTTCGACCTTGGGCGGATACCCGCGCGGATCGTGGACGGTGATCTTGCCGGCCATGCGTGACTCCCATGGACTGGAACCGAGAGCATCGCGCCGGGGGCGGAGGCTTGTCAAACCGGGCGGCGGCCGATTCCCCAGGCCCCAGGCCCCACACTCCGCTCATCCCCTATCCCCTACCCCCGCTCATCCCCGCGAAAGCGGGGACCCAGGCGTTTTTGCTGAATTGAGGGTCCCCAAGAATTATCCACGAACCTCACGAACCTCACGAACATGCCAACGCGGCCCCGTTCGTGAGGTTCGTGAGGTTCGTGGTTGAAAAAAGCCTGGGTCCCCGCTTGCGCGGGGATGAGCGGCTTTGAGGGGCGGGTCGTCAGCCGCCACCTGCGTCCCGCATGGCCTCCGCGACCGCCCGATCGCCGGGCGAGTCGCTGGCCGAGAGCCCGGCGATGACGCCCTGGCGGTCGGCCTCGTCCCGGTTCTGGGAGAGCTTCCGCTTGGCTTCCACCCGTTCGATGCTCAGCTCCAGACCGACCACCGCGCCCCTCAGCCGGCGGAGGTAGTCCTCCGGCGCGTCGGTGGCCGCGCAGCAGCTGGGCGAGGTCTTCCGGATCGGTGACGGCGTTGGCGTCGGGGATGTACATGCGGGCGTCCGGGCGGCGAGGCCCGAAATTTGCGCTCACCGGGCCGGGTGGACAACTCGCGCGTTTAGAAAGCTGAGCCGTCGCCGGGGCGGCCCCAGGACCCAACATCCGATGTGGCGGATCGTGCGCCTTCCCCTGGCCGTTCTGCTGGTCGCCGGCGTCGCCCTGATCCTCTGGGGCGGCGGCAAGGACGCGCCGGTGACGCCGGTCGGCGCCAACCGCGTCGCGGCTCTGGCCGTGGCGGGACCCGCCGCCCCGGCCGCCAG
>DATCFQ010000781.1:0-3342 GCA_036509495.1 Caulobacteraceae bacterium | reverse complement strand
CGCGGGCGGCCGGCTTGGGAGCCGCTTGTTTCTTGGTCGACGGCAGCAGATTGCCCATCAGGGATTCGGCCAGCGACTTCAGGCCGCGGGCGCGGGCGGTGAGCACGGCCAGGGGCGTCAGGTCGATCTCGCCGTCCCAGGTCTCGGTCTTGCCGCCCCCGGCCACGGAGGTGACGCGCAGCACGCTCTCGAACTGACGATGGCCGCCGGTGCGGCGATAGCCCTGACGGCGGATCTTCTTGAAGATCTTGATCTTCTCGCCCTTGCGGGTCTCCACCAGGGTGGCCTTGACCAGGGCGCCTGCCACCAGCGGCGCGCCGACGGTGACTTCGGCGCCTTCGCCCAGCATCAGGACCTGATCGAACGACACTTCGGCGCCCGCGTCGCCCGCCAGCTTCTCGACCACCAGCATGTCGCCGGGACGGACCCGGTATTGCTTTCCGCCGGTCTTGATCACCGCGTACATCGGCATCGTCCTTAGAAAAAATCGGTCCGGGACCGCCGCCATCCGCGCGGTCCGATCCACAAAAGCTTTCGCCCGCGAGAGGGCCCGCGGGCGAGAGCGGTGACTTATACGAGCGAGCGCTCTGAAGTCAACGAAGCTCTCCGGCGCCGCTGGCGCCGCTGTGGGGGCCTCGAATGGGCGGTGGCTCGGCGGGGAGCTGCGGCGCGAACTCGGCAGCTCGAGCCTCGAGTTGCGCCGCCTGAATGCCCAAGCCGGCCGAAACGGTCAACCCGCGAGCCGGGTCATCCAGGCTCGGCCAGCAGCCGGTCGATGAGCCTGCCGGTTTGCGGCGTGGACCAGTCCGCGCCGCCCTCCAGCCGGGCCCGTTCGCGGCCCTGGCGGTCGAAGATCAGGGTGGTCGGCAGACCCTCCGAGGCCGGGGTGATCGAGAAGGCCAGGGCGTAGTCGCCGCGGTAGTAGGCCAAGGGCGGCTTGTCGGCGATGAAGGCCTTGGCCTTGGCGATGTCCTCGGTCCCCTTGTCGAGGCTGATCGGCATCACCGTCAGCGGCTTGCCGGCGTAGCGGGACTGCAGCAGGGCCAGGGTCGGCATCTCCTTGACGCAGGGCGCGCACCAGGTGGCCCAGAGGTTCACCACCACCACCTTGCCCTTGAAATCGGCTAGCTTCACCGTCTTGCCGTCCGGTCCCTGGGCGACGATCGGCTGGGGCGCCGGCTTGTCGTCGACCACCAGCTTGGCGAGCGGCCCGACCGCCAGGGACTTCAGGTCGCCGCCGTGGGGTTTGAAGATCAAGGCATAGGCGCCGTATAGAGCCGCCACGACCACGATCACCGCCAGCACGGCGATCAGCGCGGTGGACTTCCTGGCGGGCGATGTCGCCCCGCCGCCCTGGGTTTCACTCATATGACCGACGACGCCTCCGATAAGCCCCCGGCCTTACCAGGCCCGGCCGAGCGGCAGGCCAAAGCTCAAGCCCCGACTGGACCGCAAGGTCAAGCCCAGGGCCAGGCCATATGGGGCGGGCGGTTCTCCGATCGGCCGGACGAGCTGATGCAGGCGATCAATGTCTCGATCGGCTTCGACCAGAGGCTGGCGGCCCAGGACATCGCGGGCTCAATGGCCCACGCCGCCATGCTGGCGCGCCAGGGGCTGATCTCCGAGGCTGACGCGGCCCAGATCCAGGATGGGCTCGTGCGCATCGCGCGCGAGATGGAAGAGGGCGTCTTCCCGTTCCGCGAGGAATTCGAGGACATCCACATGAACGTGGAGGCGCGGCTCACCGAGCTGATCGGCCCGGCGGCGGGCCGGCTGCACACCGCCCGCTCGCGCAACGACCAGGTGGCGCTCGACCTCCGGCTCTGGGTGCGGGACGCCTGCGACCGTACTGCAGCCCAGCTCGAAGCGCTTCAAATCGCCCTGCTGGCCCAGGCCGAGGCTCATGCCGACGCCCTGATGCCGGGTTTCACCCACCTGCAGCCGGCCCAGCCGGTGACCTTCGGCCATCACCTGATGGCCTATGTCGAGATGTTCGGCCGCGACCGGACGCGCTTCGCCGACGCCCGCGCCCGGATGAACGAGAGTCCGCTGGGCTCCGCCGCCCTGGCCGGCACCGCCTTCCCGATCGACCGGCAGGCCACCGCCGAGGCGCTGGGCTTCGATCGGCCCATGGCCAATTCGCTGGACGGGGTCTCCGACCGCGACTTCGCCCTGGAGACGCTGTCGGCCGCCTCGATCTGCATGGTCCACCTGTCGCGGATCGCCGAGGAGATCGTGCTCTGGACCACGCCCCAGTTCGGCTTCGTGGCCCTGTCGGACGCCTTCACCACCGGCTCCTCGATCATGCCGCAGAAGCGCAATCCGGACGCCGCCGAGCTGGTGCGCGGCAAGACCGGCCGGGTGCTGGGCGCCCTGACCTCCCTGACCATGACCATGAAAGGCCTGCCCCTGGCCTACGGAAAGGACATGCAGGAGGACAAGGAGCCGGTGTTCGACGCCTTCGACGCCCTGGAGCTTTCCCTGCGGGCCATGGCCGGCATGGTGCGTGACATGACGCCGGATCGCGAGCGCATGGCCGCCGCCGCCGGCGCCGGATTCTCCACCGCCACCGACCTCGCCGACTGGCTGGTCCGCAAGCTGGACCTGCCTTTCCGCGAGGCGCACCATATCGCCGGGGCCGCGGTCAAACGCGCCGAGGCGCTGGGGCTCGGCCTGGACGAGCTGCCGATCGAAGAATTCACCCGGCTCGAACCCCGCGTCTCGGCCGACGTTTATCAGGTGCTCACGGCCAAGGCCTCGGCTGCCAGCCGCTCGAGCTACGGCGGGACGTCGCCCACCCAGGTGCGCGCCCGTATCGAGCAATGGAAGGATCGCCTGAGATGATCGCCCTGAGATCGGTCTTCACCCTGGCGGCGCTCGCCGCCGCCCTGGGCCTCGCCGGCTGCGGCAAGCAGGGCGATCTGCAGCGCCCGGCGCCGCTTTACGGTCGCACCGTGACGCCGAACGCGCAGACCAGCACCCGCCAGGCCGCCGCGGCCCGTGCGCGGCGCGACACCGCCTCCACTGCTCACCAGGCCCCGCAGTCGGCCGACGAGGTCCGCAACGAGGGGGGCCAGCTGCCGCCGCCGCCCGTCACCGGCTCGCCGATCCCCGGCACGGCGCCCGGCCCCAACCCGCAGCCGCCGCCCGGCGGCCTGCCTGACCCGCTGCACCCGGCCAGCGTTCCGCAATGAATCACTTCGAGGCTCGCGCGGGCGAGCTTCACTGCGAGGATGTTCCCCTGCGGCGCATCGTCGAAACGGTGGGCACGCCCGTCTACGTCTATTCGACCGCCACCCTGACCCGGCACTACACGGTGTTCCGGGACGCCTTCGCGCCGCG
>DATCFQ010000780.1:0-3856 GCA_036509495.1 Caulobacteraceae bacterium | reverse complement strand
CGAGCCGGTCATGCGCAGCGGGACCCTGGAGTCCGGCGCGCCCGTGGTCGACTGGAAGGCGGTCAAGGGCCCGCTCGATCCTGAATGGCGGCTGTTCGGCCGGGCCGCCAGCGACGACAAGGCCTCCATCGTGGCCTTCCTGGCCGCCTTCGATGCGCTCAAGGCCTCGGGCCGCAAGCCGGGCGTGAACATCAAAGTGGTGTGGGAAGGAGAGGAAGAGGCCGGCTCCCCGCACCTGGCCGATGTGCTGACCGACAACAAAGCCCGGTTACAAAGCGATCTCTGGCTGATCGGCGACGCCCCGGTGCATCCGTCGCGGCGCCAGATGCTCTATTTCGGAGCCAGGGGCAGCCTGACGCTCGAGCTGACCGTCTACGGTCCCCTCCATCCGCTGCATGACGGTCACTATGGCAACTGGGCGCCCAATCCCGCGGTCATGGCGGCGGAGCTGATCGCCCGGATGCGCGACGACGATGGGCGCATCCTGATCCCCGGCTTCTACGACGACGTGACCCCGCTCACCGCCGCTGAAAAGGCTGCGATCGCCGCGCTTCCACCGGTCGAGGCGGACCTGAAACGCCAGTTCGGCATCGGCCGGTCGGAGGGATCGGAGGGTCTGACCGCCAGCACCATGCGGCCGGCCCTGAACGTCCGGGGGATCCGGTCCGGCCAGGTCGGGGCCGAAGCGACCAACGCGATCCCGTCGGAAGCGACGATCTCCATCGACTTTCGCCTGGCGCCCGGCGAGAGGCCGCAGGCCGTGCGCCGCAAGGTGGAGGCGTTTCTCGCCCAAGCGGGCTGGACCCTGGCCGACAAGGCGCCGGACCTCGCCACCCGTCTGGCGCACCCCCGGCTCGTGGGGCTGGCCTGGGGGGATGGCTATCCCGCCCTGCGTACCGACATGACCACGCCGGCGGCGCAGGCCGTGGTCGCGGCCGCGGACAAGGCGGCGGGCTATCCGGTGGCGGTCCTGCCGATGATGGGCGCCAGCGTGCCGATCTATCTGATGAACGACGTCTTCGCCGTCCCGGTCGTCGGCCTGCCCATCGTCAATCACGACAACAACCAGCACGCCCCCAACGAGAACATGCGCCTCCGGAATCTGTGGGACGGAATCGATACCTATGCGGCGATGATGGCCGAGCTGAGCTGGTGAGGCGCGTGCTCAGTTGCTCTTGGGACCCGTGGCGCGACTACGTAACAGGAGAATGAATGCAGCCGTGCTCGCAGCCTCGGTACGGGTTGATCGACTTAATGAAGCCGATGTCGGGGCTGTCGTTCTCGGTGATGATCTTGCGGGCGCGGGGGAGTCCGCCGCCTCACCGCGCCAGCGGATTGCTCCAGCGCAGTCCCTGAAACCGGGCGAAATCGCCGTCGTTGGAGCAGAGTTCCAGGCCGTGCTCGATCGCCAGGGCGGCGAGATGGGCGTCCGGGACGAGGCGGGCGGCGCCGCCGGATGGGCTGAGGAGGCGGCCCAGCACCTCCGCATGCCGCTCGGTCGGCTGGGGAATCCAGACCGTGGGCTGCTCCAGCCATTCCTCCATTTGACCCCATGCCTCGGCCATGCCGGACGCAGGCTGGAACACGCGTGGGTCGGTGACCAGCCGCAGGAAGGCGAGCAGCGAAGCCCAGGGAAGGCCGACGCGCGCCTCGCCGTTGAGACGGGCGTCCAGCCACGCTCGGGCGGCGGGGTGCTGAGGCAGCTGCGGTGCGGTGGCGTAGACGAGGAGATTGGCGTCGACGAGGATCACCGGAAGTCGTCGCCCTCGGCCAGGGCGAGGGCTTCGGCGACATTGTCGAGGGGGATCTTGGCTGGACCCAAGTCAAGTCCGCGGGTCCGATACGGCTTGCGCCTCGTCTTGGACGCGTCCGCCATCTGGCGAAGGCCCTGACGGAGGGCGTCGTTCACCATCCGCTTCAGCGGAACATCGCTTGCGCGTCGCAGCTGCTCCAGCTGGGCGGCGACGTCATCGTCAAGGGTGAGCGTGGTTCTCATGCGTCATGATGTTGGAGTTTTGATGCCTTGATGTCAAGGAGGCCGGCGGCGGGCGCCGCCCACTCGAAGGCCCTGGGCCCCTCCTGAAATGGAGGCTGCAGGGCCTGCCACGGCGAGGCGGCCTAACCGGGCGGGTGGACTGTGAGCTTGGCCGCCAGGGCCTTGCAGTCGTAGGGAAGATCGGGCTCGAAACAGAAATCCGGCCACTTGCCCGATCGCGACCAATAGGACGCCAAGCCGAGCCGGGCCGCCAGGGTCATGAAGCGCGGGTCTCGCCGCAGGCCCGAGGTCAGAGGCGAAAACAGGAAAGTGACGTCAGCGGCCGGGGCGGGAGACAGGCGGGCGAAGCGGTCGGCCATGGCGAACGCATCGTCCACGAAGCCCAGCCACGCCAGGTATTTTATGCGATCCGTGAGGTCGGTCGGATCGACGTAGGCTGCGTCCATCAGGGCGCGATGAGCCTTGGCCATGGCCCCTGGCGACCGCGTACTGGCCGCATCGATGGCCAGTTGCAGCCGTGAGAACCCCGCATCGGAAAGCGTTTTCGGCCGGCTCGTATCGCGCAGCGTCGCCTTCAGCTCCGGCCAGTTGCGGCTGACTGTGTAGACCGCGATACGATCCGCCCAAAGCTCCGTCGCCTTCGGCCAGAGCCGCCGCAAGCGGGCCAGTTCCTCCTCCGCCGCCCGGGTCTGCCCGTTCCAGGCAAGGAGGACGTCCGAGGTCTGTTCGAGGCTCATGGGATTGGCGGCCACGGCCCGCTGGGTATGGGTCAGCGCGTCCGCGAGGCGCCCGACCATCATCGACGAGCCGCCTTCGAACATGTTGGGATAGATGCCGTTGGGATCGAGCGAGAAGCTGTGGCTGAAGAGCTGGTCCCTTTTCAGGAAGTCGCCGGGCGCGGTCAGCATGCCCAGCGCGATGAAGGCCTTGGGGTCGTTGGGATCGATGGCTAGCGCCTTGTGGGCCTCGCGGTAGGCCTCCGCGCCCAACTGCGGCATCAGCTCGGGCGGCAGGTAGACGCGGTAGTAGCCGAGGTAGGTGGCCAGCGCGGAGTGGCCGGGCGCGAACCCGGGCGCCCGCGCGCTCACCTGCCTGAAGGCGTCGAGCATGGCGAAGACCGCCTGGGCGTCGTCGCCCAGGCTCTGGGTCTCGAGTAGATCACAGGCTTTCAGCTGAAGGCCCAAAGTCTCCGGATCCGACAGCCCGCCCTTCGGGCGTAGCGCACTGGCCGAGCAGTTCAGGACCGAAATGATGCGAGCGCCGACCTGGGCCTGCAGCGCCGAAGGATTGGTCGCCGGGCCTTTCAGCTCGGCGGTCCACAGGGTGAGATGGTGCGAGGGGTCGTCCACATGAACACTGACGTTGATGGTCTTGCCGTCGCTCTGGGCCGCACCCTCGACGATCAACCGGACGCCCAGAGCACGGACAAGCTCGTCCTCGCCGACGCCGCGCAGGGTCCGCGCCATCTCGCTCGATACCGTCTGAGTCCCGTTGTTGCTGAGCACGGTCTGCAGCTGATCGGCCAGACCGTCCGCAAACGCATGAACATCGGCGCCAGCCGTCAGGGTCTGGAAGGGCAGGATGGCGACCCGCGACGGCTCCGCGCCCAATGCCGGCACGAGGCCGTGGCCTGGCCACAGGACGAAACCGACGAGCGCGAAGAACGCCAGGGCGACGATCCCTGCGAGTGGCGCTTTCACGTCGAGCCGCCTGCCTTTCGGCCTGCCTCCCTCGGCCGGGGCGAGAGCGAACACCGGCAGGGTCTCGCTCATCTTGTCGAGCTTGACGCTGCCTTGAGGCTTCAGCCGATCGCCCAGCGGCCCCCGGATCGCCCGCTTCACGTCGCCCGAGACCAGCACA
>DATCFQ010000779.1:0-3822 GCA_036509495.1 Caulobacteraceae bacterium | reverse complement strand
ACGATGTGGGCGTCGGAGTCGCCGCGGAAATGCAGGGTCTCCCCCGCGCCGGGTTCGGTCACCAGCCATACCTGGCTGGCGCAGCCGCGGACCTTGTTCGCGTCGGCGTGCTCGGCCTCCGACAGAGGCTCCAGGCTGCGGCCCAGATCGATGATGTAGCGGTAGCGTTCCTCCCAGTCGTCGAAGAGCTGGAACTCCTCGGCCAGGTGTTCGAGCGCTGCGGCGGCCCCAGGTTCGGTCATCAGCCGCACTTAGGGCTGGGCGCGCCCCGCCGCAATGCGGCGATGGTGAAGGCGCCCGGGGCCGCGTGCCGATATGATCCATTCCGCGGCGGCTGATTCGGTCTTCGTCCACAGCTTCCGAACGGCCGGGGTCGCGTGGCGATTGTGCGGCCTTTAGCGGCGCCAGTCCCGTCGATAGAGTTCGAGAGGGGGACCTTTGGCCTGAACACGCCGTGACCGACGACAGCACCCTTCTGGATGATGACGGGGCTCGGGTGACCGACGAGCTCCGCGACGTCCTCGTCTGGCATGGCGCCTGGGCCGGCTCTGTCTTGGTGTGCCTGGCCTTTGTCGTCGCGGGCCTGCACGGCGCGCCCTGGACGGCGGTGCTGGCCTTGCTGGTGGGCGCCGCCCCCGGAGTCAGCGGCTTCGCCCTGCAGCGCAAGGACGGACCGCGGCGCCGCGCGGCGCTGCTGGCGCTGTGGGGAGGCTGCGGCGTCGCCGCCAGCCTGCTGGTCGGCGGTCTCTCAGGGCCGCTGGCGGTCTGGTGCCTGGCGCCGGCGGCGGCGGCGGCGGTGTTCGGCGGATCGAGCCTCCTGGCCGAGGGCGCGGCCCTGTCGCTGGTGGCCGCCGCCATGACCGCCCTGGCGGGCCTCGCCGGCCTCGCCCCGTCCGCGCCGGTCGGGCCCTTGAGTTTCTGGATCGGCCTGGTGGGCGTGCTTTCCACGGGCGTCGGCCTCGCCGCCGGCCTGCTCATGGCCCGCCGCCGGGCCGGACGCCGCGAGGCCCAGCGCAAGGCGGCAGAGAACGGGCTCGAGCGGCTGCTCTCCGAACAGCCGCACCTCATCCTGGCGCTGGATCCCGGCGGCCGCGTGGCGTCAGCCTTCGGCTATGCCCCCGAGGGGGTCGATGCCTCGGCCCTGCTCGGCCGCGGCATCGTCGAGACCGCGGTCCAGGGCGAGCGGTCGGTGCTGGCGGCGGCCTTCGCCTCGGCGGTGATCTCCGGCGCCTCGACCTGCCTCTTCGCGCCTGTCGGCGCGCCCGACCGGTGCTGCGCGCTCGATCTCAGGCGTTCCGCCGACGGCCGGGTGGCGGGGGTGTTGCGCGACGCCACCTCGGGCGCCGCGCGCGAGGCCGAGCTGGTCGCCGCTCGCGAGGAGGCCGAGACCCTGAACTCGGGCAAGTCGCGCTTCCTGGCCAATATGAGCCACGAGCTGCGCACGCCGCTGAACGCCATCATGGGCTTCTCGGACGTGATGAAGGCCAAGCTGTTCGGTGAGCTGCCGCCCAAGTACGCCGAATACGCCGAGATGATCCACGACGCCGGCTCTCATCTGCTCGACCTGATCAACGACGTGCTCGATATCTCCAAGATCGAGGCCTCGCGCTACGAGCTGCACGTCGAGCCGATCGACGCGCGCGAGGCGGTGTCCAGCGCGCTCCGGCTCACCCGCCTGCAGGCCGACTCGGCCGGCATCTCGCTCAGGGGCCTGTTGCCGACCGAGCCGCTGGAAGCCGACGCCGATCCCCGCGCAGTGAAGCAGATCGTGCTGAACCTGATCTCCAACGCCCTGAAGTTCACCCCCCGCGGCGGCTCGGTGACCGTCTCGGCCCAGGGCTATGGCGAGGAGCTGGAGCTGGTGGTCTCCGACACCGGCGTCGGCATCGCCGAGGCGGACCTGCTGCGCATCGGCCGCCCCTATGAGCAGGCCGGCGATGTGGCCCAGAAGACCCGCGGCACCGGCCTCGGCCTCTCCCTGGTGCGGGCGCTGGCCGAGCTGCACGGCGGCGCCATGTCGATCGAAAGCCGGCTTGGCGAAGGCACCTCGGTGACCGTCCGCATGCCGGTGCTGGTCCCCGCCCGGACCGGATCGGCCGGCGCCGAGATCATCGCCTTCCCGCCCGTCCGCTAGGCCGTGGACTCGCACGCCTGGCGGATTCAGACTGAGCGGCGCTTCGCAGCCGATGGAGAGTTGTTCGAATGAGCAGCCGGGAGTCCCCGAAGAAGAGTGAGACGCTCGAAGTTCGTCTGCCCTATTCGACCAAGACCGCGTTCATGGCGCGGTGCCGCGTCAACGGGCGCACGGCCAGCGAAGCGGTGCGCCATTTCATCGAACAGGACATCGACACCAGGCCGCCGCCGTCCCGGCGCTCCAGATGGCGCGGCTGGCAGGCTCTCGCGGCGGCCTTGGCCGGGCTGGCGGTCGGGGCGGTGGCGGCGCCCACGCTGGCGCACCCGACGCCGAATTCGCGCGCCGTCTTCGACCGGCTCGACCGCAACCACGACGGGGTGCTCAGTTTCGCCGAGTTCGGCAGGAATTAGCGTACAGGCCGAAAGAACCGCGCTGGATCCAGGCGGAGCCAGGTCCACGGCTTGAACAGCGCGCTGCCGGGCCGCCACGAGGCGAGCACGATTTCCGCCTTGCCCATGATGTTTTCGGCGGGAAGGAAGCCCACTCCGACCTCGCGCGGCCAGCGGCTGTCGAGGGAGTTGTCGCGATTGTCGCCCATCATGAAATAGGACTTGGCCGGCACGACATAGACGCTGGTGTCGTCGCCCTCACCGCCCTGCCTGCCGCCGTAGGTGACATAGGCGCGCCCATCGGGCTGGGTTTCGCGCATCTGCATCACCGTGCGCGCGGGCGCGTCATGATCCTGGGCGAACCCCAGCGGCGTTCGCGGGACCACTCGTCCGTTCACCATCACGCTGCCGCCCAGCACCTGGATATGGTCGCCGGGCACGCCGATCACGCGTTTGACCCAGGTCTGCCGGGGATCGCGCGGAAGCCTGAAGACCACCACGTCGCCCCGCGCCGGCGCACGGCCGAAAATCCGCCCGGAAAACAGCGGCGGATCGAAGGGGAACGAGGCGCGGCTCCAGCCATAGGCGAACTTGGAGACGATCATGTAGTCGCCGGTGACCAGCGTCGGCTCCATGGAGGACGAGGGGATGGTGAACGGCTGGAAGACCGCCGTCCTCAAGACCAGCATGACGACAAGCGCGACGCCGAGGGATCGGGCGGATTCCATGGATTCGCGCCAATCCCGTCGTCCTGGCGAGGACGAGACTGGCGAGCGGCTGTCGGCCGTGGGCGGGGGCTGAGACATCGGTCCAGCAGAGCCGGCCCCGGGTCAGGCGCAATCCCTATCGTGTCCGGACATCCCGCAAGCGCGTCCGGACGTCAGCGCGGGGTCGCGGCCAGGAAGGCTTCGCCGGCGGCGAAGTCGCCGACCTCGATGTAGGCGCGCCTCGCCTTGGCCCCCGAGCGGTCCTGGAACAGGAAGACCAGCGTCGCCGCCTCGCGTGGATCGAGTTCGGCCAGGGCCTGGGCGGCGGCGGGCGGAAAGCGGAAGGCGGTGGCCGAGGTCGAGCCTTTTGGCCACAGCGACCGGTCGGCCGGCGCCCGCTGCTGGGCGGCGAACACCAGCACCGCCGAGCGCGGCGGCGCGCGCTCCGGCAGAGGCAGCCGCGCCCAGGAGGCGACGCTGACGGCCTGCAGATAGGGTTCGGGCGCGCGGGCGATGTCGCGCACGAACAGCTGGGCGGCGTAGGGGGTCTCGCCCGCGCCGAAGTCGGCGACGGCGAGCAGAGTGGCGGGGC
>DATCFQ010000778.1:0-3508 GCA_036509495.1 Caulobacteraceae bacterium | reverse complement strand
GACAGGTTCGCGAGCTGGGCTGCGGCGTCCTCGACCTCGCCGCGGGCCTCGCTCTCCAGCGCGCGCCAAAAGCGCTGGGAGGCGCCGGTCGGCGGCTCGATCTGGCGCCCCGGAACACCGGGACGGGCCGTGAGGGCGTCCGCTGCCGCCGCCACGTCGCGCCAGGCTGGTTTGCTCTGGCTGGCCTCCGGGATGGCCTGAAGATAGGCGCGGACCTCATTCTCCAGGCCAGCGCTCAGCGCCAGGCCGGCCAGGTCTGGACGCTCTTCCGGGGACGCCAGGTCCCGCGCCCCGGTCGCCAGCGTTCGCACGATGAGCGGCGCGGCGCGCTCCGGGAGCCCGAGCGCCAGATAGCCGGAGGCGAGCCGCGTGACCTCGTCCCGATCGTCCAGGTCATTCTCCCGTGCGGCGAACTCCAGGACCTCAGAGATCGTCCGGGACAGCGCTTCGATCGCAGGTGTCGGCGCGGCCGCGGTAAGCACTTCCAGCGCCTCGGCGAACCGCCCGAGCTTGGCCAGGGCCCTCGCCCGGGCGAGGGCGTACTTTGGATTGGGATAGTTGCGGAGCCGCCGGTCGCCCAACACCTCTGCGGCCTCTTCATGCCGCCCCTGGACCGCCAGGGCGCGCCCCAGCAGGAAGACGTGGGGCCGGATCAGCCGATCCTGCCGAAACAGCGGCAAGCCCGTGAGGGCGATCCGCTTCAGATCGGCGTAGCGCGAGGCGCGCGCGAAAACCTGCTGCAGGGCATCGATGTCCAGAGTGTCGAAATACCCGGCGAGTTCGGCCGCATCCGACCAGACCTCCGCTTCGAAGCTCTCGAAGCGGTGTACGAACGCCTCGGGCGGCGGCGCAGTGTGATGGCTGCCGGGCCCAACCATGGCGTCATTTTCAGGGTGCACGGCCAAAACAAGCCCGGGCAAACCAGATTCCTGAGTCGTCGGCAACCTCCGCGGGCGGGGCGGGAGACACTTTCGAGCCTCGGCTACATCCCGGAGCGATCAGTCTGGCTTCGGTGACGGCGATTCTGGAGCGCTTCGCCCGCGACTGACGGCTCAGGCGTGCTGGTGGGCCTCGAACTGTATGCCGCCTTCGATCTCCAGGTCGCCCAGCACGTCCTTGCGGGTGAACCCGCGGATCTCCGAGAGCCGGCCGGCCCGCATCTTGTCGATGATCCCCTGGTCGCCGATGTGGCCGCGGCCGACCGAGATCAGGTCGAACTCCTGGTTGTCGAACCGGCGGATCAGCTCGCGCAGGCCTTCCTCGCCGGTGGGCTTCGCCTCCTGGCCGAAGAAGTTCTCCATGACATCGATGTCGAGGCCGACGCTGCCGACGGCGATCACCGGCGCGTCGGTGAGCCGTTTGGTCCAGCCGGCGATGCCGAGGTCCGAGCCCTCCCATTCCGGAATCCAGAAGCGTCGCGCCGAGGCGTGGAAGACGTCGACGCCGGCGGCTCTGAGGATCGCCAGCATGGTCTCTAGCACCTCGGGCGTCTCGACCACGCGGGCATTGTAGTCGACCTCCTTCCACTGCGAGAAATGGAAGCCGATGACGAAGTCGGGGCCTATCGCGGCGCGGATGGCCGCCACGATCTCGGCGGGGAAGCGGACGCGGTCCTTGATGTCGGGGCCGCCATAGCCGTCGTTGCGCTGGTTGGTCTCGGCCCAGAGGAACTGGTCGAGCAGGTAGCCGTGTGCGGCATGGATCTCGACGCCATCGACGCCGATGTCTTGGGCCAGCAGCGCGCTTCGCACGAAGGCCTGCTTGATGTCGTGGAGTTCTTCCAGGGTGGCGGCGCGGCCATTGGGTCGGGCGCCGTGGGCGAGGCCCGAGGGACTGAGCGTCGGATATTGCGCATAGGGCCCGTCGCCGCCCTCCTGGCGGATGGCGCCTTCGTGCCAGAGCTGCATCAGCATCAGCCCGCCCGCGGCCTTCACCTCGCCGACGATGCCGGCCCAGGCGTCTCGGGTGTCGGGGGTGATGCGGGTGAAGAAGGGGACCTGGGTCGAGGAGGTGTGGTCCACCGCGCAGGACTCGGTGATCACCAGGCCGACGCCGCCCTCGACGCAGCGGCGGTAGTATTCGCCGAGCTTGGGCAGCGGCTGGCCATCCTCGCACCACTGCCGCTGCATGCCGGGCAGCACGAAGCGGTTGGGCAGGGTCAGCGGACCCAGCCGGAAAGGCTCGTAGAGCGGCGACAGGTCGAACGGCGGACGGGCAGAGGTCATCGGAACGCTTCCATGCGGACGATGAAAGCCCCTTCGGTCGGCGCTGTCGAGCCGTGGCTCTTGAACTTCCCGCGGCCCCGGTCACGGTTGCGGTTCCGCTGGGAGGCCGCATGCCGACGCCCGCTCATCCGCTCGACCGCCCGGTCTGGGGCGCCCTCATCGGCCGATGGGCGCCTTTGGCGCTTCGGGCCGGCGCGGCGCTGCGCCTTTCGCCCGAATACGGCCCGTTCGCGGCGACCCCGGATCTGACCGCAGTGCGCCTGAGGGATCTGGCGGCCTTCGATCTGAGCGGGAACGGTCTCGACCTGGTGGAATTGACCGTGGTTCGGCCCCCGGCTGGGCTCGCCGTCGCGGTGCAGGCGCCGCTGGTGCAGATGACGGCCGCCAAGGTCGCGCACCGTGAGTCCAACATCGACATCGTCGCCCTGACCGAGGCGGACGGGCCAGAGATGCTAGCCTTGGCGCGGCTGACGCGGCCGGGGCCCTTCGCGGCCAGAACCCATCGGCTCGGCGACTTCGTCGGGGTGAAAGAGGCCGGCCGGCTGGTCGCCATGGCCGGAGAGCGGATGAAACCGGATGGCTTCACCGAGGTCAGCGGCGTCTGCACCCATCCTGATCACCGCGGCCGTGGCTATGGCGGAGCCCTGATGCGCTCGGTGGCGCGGCGGGCCCTGGGCCGAGGCGAGACGCCGTTCCTGCACGCCTACGAGACCAACACCCGCGCAATCGCTCTCTATCGGACGCTCGGATTCGAGATCCGCCGGGTGATGACGTTGACGGTGCTGAAGTCCGGCTAGTGTCCCGGCCCCGAAGTTCGCCAGTGCGAATTGCGGCCCCGGGGCGAACTTCGGGGCCGACAAGGACGCTAGGAAGTCTTTGATTTCTAGTGTGGTTTATGAATCTGAAGTTCGCATCAGCACGGCCGCAACCACCTTGCGAACTTCAGATTCACCACACTAGCCGACTGGCGCCATAAGGTGGGCGTAGGGCGTGCCGGCGAACATCACATAAGGCCGCGAGGTGTCGGGCTTGGGACCGCCGGGATAGCTCGCCAGGATCGACGGGTCGCCGACGATCATCACGTGCGGCCCGGTGCGGATCCAGTCTGCGTCGGCGGCCGGCTTGGTCGCGGACGGATCGACGTTGGAGGCGTCGACGCCGCCCTGCATCATATAGATCAGGCCGGCCTTGCCTTCGGGCGGCGGCTTATCGGCTTCCAGCGCCGTCAGCCAGGCCATGGCGTTGGAGTCCGCGCACATCGGGTCGGGCCCGGGTGTCGCCGG
>DATCFQ010000777.1:0-9118 GCA_036509495.1 Caulobacteraceae bacterium | reverse complement strand
CCCAGTAGATCTGGCCGCTGTCGCGGGCCACGCACACCAATTGGCCGGTGGTCGAGATGATGTAGACCACGTCGCCGGCGGCCCAGGGCGCGTCCTGGCTCGACAGGGGCAGCGACCAGCGCGGAGCGCCGGTGCGCAGGTCGATGGCGCTGAACAGGCCGGCGTGGCTGGCGGCGAACACGTCGCCCCGGTAGACGACCGGCCGGCCGGCGATGTCGCGGATCTCGGAGATGGCGTTGGTGCGGCTGGTGCGCGAGAGGGTGACGCTCCACTCCTCATTGCCGTTGGCGGCGTGCAGCGCCACCAGTTCGCCCGAGGCGAAGGGCGCGATCACCGCCTCGCCTGCGGGGGTGGGGCTGGACGCCTTGAGGATGCGCGCCGGCTCGGTCAGGGCCTGATAGGTCCAGTCCGGCGTCCCGTTGTCGGCGCTGAAGGCCTCGAGTTCGTCGTCGACATTGATGGCCATGACTAGGCCGCCGGCGACCGCCGGAGCGTCATGGATCGGTGAATCGACATTGGTCCGCCACAGCCGCTTGCCGGTCGCCGCATCGAGGGCGGCGACGAAGCGGTAGCCGGAGGTGACGTAGATCCGGCCGGAATCGAAGGCCAGGCCGCCGCCGTACCCCTCGCGGTCGCGGCGGGTGCGCTCGGCCATGTCGACCGACCAGACCCGACCGCCGGTGGCGGCGTCATAGGCCGACACGTGGGCCTCGGCGTCCATCACATAGACGCGCCCGTCGGCGGCCACCGGGGGCGCCATCAGGTGCAGACTGCGGTTGGAGGCTTCGCCGATGGAGTGTTTCCAGGCGACGCGGAAGTCCTTGCCGGCGTCGAGGTTCTCGATCCACTGGCCTGGCGTACCTGCCGGTTGGGGCCACGCGGCCACTGGCTGGGGCGTCGGCAGATAGAAGCTCTGGCCCTTCAGGGCGTCGGACACCTCGAGCTTCTGGTTGAAGGCGATCAGCGGAATCCGCTCGCCCTCGGCGGCCTTGGCCTTGTTCTCTTCAGGCTTGTGGAATGGATTGATCCTGGAGACCGTGCTGCAGCCGGCGGCGCTGGCGCCGATGACGGCTATGGCTGCGAGCGCCAGGGCGGTACGCGCATTCATTGAGCGGCTCCGGTCTGCGGAAGGGCGTTGGAGAGCTGGGGCGCCGGAGCCGGCGCCGGCGGCAGGGTGCGAGCCAGTGCGATCGCCTGGGGCAGGTTGGCGACCGCCCCGGTATCGATGGCCAGGATGGCGATCTGGGCCCGCTGCCGCTCAGCCTGGGTGGCGTCGGGCAGCAGCTGGATCACCTGGTAGTCGCCACGCGCATCCTGGATGCGGCCGGCGCGCAGCTTGGCCACGGCCAGCGCCTCACGGGCGGCGGACTGATAGGGGCGCTTGGAATCGATCAAGGGTGTCAGCCTCTCCTGCAAAGCTGGATAAGGCGCGGTGTCCAGGAGCGCGAAGGCGGATTTGAGGCGGGCCATGTCGCCGATCATCGGCGTGGGCGCCGCGACGGCGGCCTTGTCGAACAGCGTCACGGCCTCCTCGGTCTTACCCTGCTGCAGGCGGATGCCGCCCTGCTGCATCAAGGCGAGGGCCTTGTAGCCGCGAGAGGGCGTGTCCGCGGCCTGGCCGAACTTGGCGTAGGCGTCGTTCACGTCGCCCTTCTGCAGGGTCTCGTAGGCGACGGCGTAGGCCTGCGACGCCTTGGCGTCCTGGCGGGCGCGATAGGTCTGATAACCCCACGCGGCGAGGGCCGCGAGCAGAGCGGCCAAGGCGACGCCCACCGCCCAGGGCCAGGCCCTGATGAAGAACTGACGGTATCGATCCGAGCGGAGCTGCTCCTCGATCTCTTCAAGAAAGTCGGTCAAGCGTGAAGGCTCCGGGCGGGTCCAGTGGGCGGCGGCGCGACCCTAGCGTGGTGAATTTGAAGTTCGCCCAGTCCCTGTAGCGAGCGCGGGGGCGAACTTCAAATTCGCAAACCACGCTAGAAATCATGGACTTGCTAGTGTCCTTTTCGGCTCCGAAGTTCGTCCAGCGCCTGACACGAGCGATTGCGAACTTCGGAGCCGGGACACTAGCGGCAAGGCGCCTGCGCCGCAACGGAAGCTCCGCAGCTCAGGCGCGGCGGATCAGCTGGTAGGTTTCGGCCTCGCCTGGGAAGCGGCGGGCGCGGACATCGGCCGCATAGGCGCGGACCGCCTGGTCGATCTCGCTGCGCAGGTCGGCGTAGCGGCGCACGAACTTGGGGGTCCAGTCGAACAGGCCCAGCATGTCGTCGGTGACCAGCACCTGGCCGTCGCAGGCCGGCGACGCGCCGATGCCGATGGTCGGCACGTCGAGTTCGGCGGTGACCGTGCGCGCCAGGGGCTCGGCCACGCCCTCGACCACCACGGCGAAGGCGCCGGCGGCCTGGGCGGCCTTGGCCTCGACGATGACGTCGTCGTGCTCGGCGTTGGTGCGGCCCCGGGCCCGGAAGCGGCCGTCGACCAGCACCGACTGGGGCCTCAGGCCCACGTGGCCCATCACCGGCACGCCGCGATCGACCATATAGGCCATGGTGTCGGCCACCGCCGGGCCGCTCTCGACCTTGATGGCCTGGGCCCCGGTCTCCTTCATCACCCGCACGGCGTTGGCGTAGGCGGTCTCGCGGTCGCCCTCGTAGGTCCCGAACGGCATGTCGACCACCACCATGGCCCGGCGCGAGCCCCGCATCACCGCCTGGCCGTGCAGGATCATCATCTCCAGGGTGACGCCCACGGTGTTGTCGAGGCCATGGATCACCATGCCCACCGAGTCGCCGACCAGCAGGATGTCGCAGACCGGATCCAGCAGCTCGGCCATGGGGGCGGTGTAGGCGGTCAGGCAGACGATCGGCGTCTTGCCCTTCATCGCCGTGATGTCAGGAGCGGCGAGCCGCGGCTGGGTTTCGCGTTGCGCCGACACTAGGACATGCCTCTCTAAAACTCTTCGAGCGAGCGGGCCGCCATCAGCACCACGGCCAGCACGGCCAGGCCCAGGCCCACCCACATCACCTCGCTCCCGATCGGCAGCTCGGTCAAGACGCCCAGCTGGCCGACAGCCCGGCCGCTGCGCTGCACCGCATCGGCCGCGGCGGTCGAGATGCCGGTCGCCGCCTGGAATAGATGGCCGCCCAGCATCTGGCCCGCCGCCACCACCCCGCCGCCGATGCCGGCCGCGCCGATCAGCAGCCGGCGCACCGTCCAGGCGCGGGCGATCCGACCCTCGATCCGGCGCGCGAAACCATCGGCGTCGGGGAAGGCCGGCGCCTCGGCGTAAAGGCGGCCCAGCCGCGTCTCGAACTCGGGGTCAGCCATTGACCCGTCTCCCCGTCTCGTCGGCGCCGCCGCCGAGCCGTTGCTTAAGCCGATCCAGACCACGTTTGACATGGGATTTGACCGTCCCCAGCGGCGTGTTCAAGAGTTCGGCGGCCTCGCCGTGGGAAAATCCCGCGCCGTAGCACAGCGACACGCAGATGCGCTCGGCCGGAGCCAGGCTGCGCAGCGCCTCGTCCAGATCGAGCCGCGCATCGGCCAAACCAGGCGAAGCGTCCGTATCGGAGCCGGCGGACTCCTGCGCCAGGGCCTGGGCCAGGGTGCGCTTCACCCGCTTCAGATAGAGCCGGCTGGCGATGCGCTTCAGCCAGGCCTGGAAGGTCCCCTCGCCGCGGAACTCGGCGATCCGCTCGAAGGCGGCGAGGCAGGCGTCCTGGGCGATATCGTCGGCCAGGGCCGCGTCGGCGCCCATGCGCCGGACCAGGGCGCGCACGGCCGAGCCGTGGCGGCGCACCAGCTCGCCGAAGGCGGCGCGCTGTCCCGTGGCGGCGAGAGCGGCGAGCTCCACGTCATGCCGGCCTGCGATGTCGGCGACGTCAGCCATCGGCCGAGCCTTGCCCCCTTCCGGCGTTCTAGAGCCGGCTCTTGCCGCGGTTCATCAGGCCCATGATCAGGAAGGCCAGCCCGATAAAGCCGGGGAAGGCCGCGAAGCCCACCATCCAGCCGTAGGCGTCGGTGTCGCCATCGCCCCAATAGTCGGTCGCATAGGCGCTGACGACGAAGGCGCCCGCCACGCACAGGAAGATCACGCCCCGGCGCAGGTCGCGCGAGGCCGACGGCACGGGCCGCGCGTCGCGGCTGATCGCGTCGATCACTTCCGGCGGCAGCGGCTGGCCCCTTTCGATCGCGGCCCGCAAGGTCGCCTGCAACGCCTCGCGCTCGCGGCTCTTGATCCACCGCGGAACGACAACGATGGCGATGACCGTTCCGAAGAACAGGATCATGCCGACCATGCCGGTGAGTTCACCGACGATTCGTGCGTCCATTTCCCATGCCCTTTTCCAATGTCGCGAAGACCTCTGGTCCCGCCTTTATCAGCTAAGAGGCTTTGCAGACCTCCAGCGGATGCGGACCGCCGGATGAAATCTTCGTAAGACTCTAGACAGCCGGCTGGGGGCGATCGGAGATCCAGCTCCAGAGCAAGGCGGCCATGGCGAGGGCTGCAACCACGGGCCCGATGGTCGAGGGGCCGGTCAGGGGGCCGGCCAGGCGGGCCAACGCCTCGATCAGGGGCGCGACCGCCCAGAAGACCACCCCAGCGGCGAAACAGCCGATCACCAGCCAAGCCATGTCCAGCCGAAAGCGCTGCAGCTCCACCTTCTGCATCACGGCGATGACGAAGGCCGGATCCTGGGCCGGGGATTGGTCCTGGGCCCACAGTCCGGACAGGAGCGCGTCAGCGTCGCTCATCGGAAGCTCCCAGCAGCTCGAGCAATCTGGCCCGGCCCCGCGTCACATGCGACTTGACCGTGCCCAGTGGCAAGCCCAGCGCCTGGGCGGCCTCGGCGTGGGAGAACTCCGCGGCCAGGCAGAGGGCCACGCAGGCCCGCTCCTCCGGCGCCAGGACGGCCAGGGCCGCCGAGGCGTCGAGCCGGTCGTCCGAGCCCGAATGGACCACGGCCTGCGCCTCCAGGGTCCCCGCATCGCGCGCCCCGCGACGGGCGTCGCTGCGCCGAAGTGTCAGCCACTTGCGATAGGCGATGCCGAACAGCCAGGGCCGCACGCCCTGGTCCGCGCGGACCTGGCCCAAGCGCCGCCAGACGGTGACGAAGGTCTCCTGGGCGAGGTCGTCCGCATCCGCCGCCGGACCGCCGAGCCGGCGCAGGAAGCTGCGCACCGCCTGCTGATGGCGGCTGACCAGCCGGGCGAAGGCGGCGGACGAGCCGCTCAGCGCCTGGATCACCAGTTCGCGATCCTCGTCCAGCTCCGTACCCCCCGAGCCGGACATCATTCATGAGGCGGTCTGGGGCCCATGGCGGTCGCCATGATCGCCATCATGGTCGATGCGGCGGCCAGCACGGACATGATGATGGCCACGATGGTGAAGGCGCGCTCGCTGCCCGGGAAGTCGGCGTAGTAGGAGGCCAGCCAGAAGCCGAGGGCCAGGCAGCCGAACATGATGGCGCGGCGCCATTCCCAGTAAGGCCCCCGGCGCGCGGCGCGCCACGCCCAGCGGCTGCCGTACATGCCTGGATAGCCGCCCCAGCCCTGGGCATCTCCGTTCAGGGTCTTGGCCAGTTCGGCAGGATCCTTGCCCTGGGCGGCGTAGGTCTTCATCAGCTCGATGGTGTCGTGATGGCGGCGATGGCTCATCCACATGCCGAAAATCCCGAAGACGAACCACATCATCGGAAACATCAGCCACCAGTACTCGCGGGCGAGGTCTTCCATGTGAAACTCCCTGCCGGACCGCGGTCGCTCCGCCGTCCTCCTGCAAGCTATTCGCCGCCGCGGGCCCGATTGGATGCACGCCGATAGGCGATGGGCCTTGATCCGGGCGGATCACCATATACATTTGGCGCCTTGTATATCCATGGAGGCGGCGATGCAGGTGGCGAAGTGGGGGAACAGCCTGGCGATCCGGCTTCCCGCCGCGGTGGTTGAAGCGCTGGAGCTGAAGGCCGGCGACGAGGTGGATGTACACGTGGCCGACGCGCGCGCGTTCGGCGTCGCGCGCAGGCCCGGACGCGAGGAGCTTCTGAAACGCCTGCGGGCGTTCCGAGGCCGCCTGCCGCATGACTTCAAATTCGACCGCGAAGAGGCCAATGCCCGCTAGCTTTCTCGACACCAATGTCCTGGTCTATCTGGCGTCCGAGGATACGGCGAAGGCCGAGCGGGCGGAGACGCTTGTCGCCGAGGGCGGCGCGATCAGCGTGCAGGTCCTGAACGAACTGGCCAATGTCGCGCGGCGCAAGATGCGGATGACCTGGCCCGAGAGCCGCGCCTTCCTGTCTTCGCTGCAGGCGTTGCTCGAGGTCCATCCGCTGACCGTCGATACCCACGCCGCGGGCCTGGCGCTCGCCGAGCGCTACGGCCTGTCGATCTACGACTCGATGATCGCCGCCGCCGCATTGGAGGCGAAGTGCGAGGTGCTCTGGTCGGAGGACATGCAGCATGGCCTGCGCATCGCCGGCCTGAGCATCCTCAATCCATTCCAGGCGGAGCGCTGAGGCCTTCACGCGGCCAGCGGCCACCGACCCAGGAGCTGGTGTCGCCCGGCCCCCTGGAGACTGTCGATCAGCACGAACTCCCGGGCGGTCCAGCTTATGGGCGGGATCGGCTGCTCCGGGACGAACAGCTCGCTCCATGCCAGGGTCACGTGCTGCGTGCTGGCGAGACGGCAGCCCACCCCTTCGCGGCGAAGCGCCGCGCCGATGGCGTCGCCAAGCATGCCGGCGCCGATGACGCCATCCTCACCGGTGAGCACAACCGGCCACAAGCCGTGTCGGCCCCTGCGAAAGCTGAGGACGGTGTTCATCTGGACCAGGAACGGCGGCATGCGGACGCGTGAAATGGCGTCCCCGATATCCCGGGTCCACCCGCAGCCCGGCGGTTCGGCGACCTCTCCCAGGCCAGCGAGCGACAGATGGAGCCGATCCAGAGGGGTCGGATCGCGCTGGAAGCCATGCCGAGACTGAAGATCCCGGGCGGTGGCGTGCATGATCGCAGCGGTCGCCGGATCAGGAAGAAGACCGAAGAAGACCCTGTGCAGGAGAGGCCCTGGCTGCTTCACCGCTCACCTTCAATCGCCCTCTGCGATCTGGGTCCGGTCGGGATAGAAGGCGAGGTGGTCCTTGATGGCGTCCACCGCCGGATAGGGCGTCTCGTAGGACCAGACTGCATTGACGCCCCGCTCGCCCAGGCTCGCGAGGCTGAAATAGGAGCAGTCGCCCTTGTAGGGGCAATAGCTCGTGTGGTCGGTCCGGCTCAACGCCGCCATGTCGACGTCGGCGCGGGGGATGTACTGGACGGCGGGATAGCTGGCCTCCTGCAGCGTCAGGGCCTGGCGGGTGTCGGCGATCGGCCGGCCGCCGACGCTCACCGTGACGCGGCGCGAATTGGCCCTGATGGCGATCGGATGGTCGGGCCCCGGGATCCTCACCGGCTTGTCGGTCATCGCCTTGCTCCTTCGGTTGGAAGCTTCAGCCGCCCACCATAGCAGAGCGATACGCCATGGTCCTCGCCGCCGCTGCGGCCGCAAAGAGCGCCCGTCAACCGGCGCGCAGCGATCCGTCGTAGCCGGCCAAGACCTCGCGGAAAGCGTCCACGTCGGCGAGGGTTGCAGCCGCGGCGATGGCCTGGTCCGCCTGCCGGGTGTCGGACAAGCCGATCACGATGGCCGCCGTCGCTGGATGCAAGAGGGGAAAGCGGAGGGCCGAGTCGATGTCGGCGGGGTCGCGGGACAGATTTCCGGCGAAGAGGGGCCGCATCGCGACAAAGCCCTGGCCGCGCGCCTGCAGCCGATCCAGCCACGGCGCCGTCTCCAGTTCGCGGGGATTCAGATAGTCGACCAGGCCATCGACGAAGGGTTCAGCCAGCACGGCGCGCCGAAACGGCTCGCCATAGGGGAAGACCGCGAACGCCCCGATCTTGCCTTCCGCCTTCAGCCGCTCGGCCGCATCGGCGACCGCCAGACGATCCCGCTGCAGGATCTGCAGGCGCGGCGCATGCTCATTGGGGGTGTGGCGCACCATCCACTGCACCACATCGACCCGATTGGCCGGAAGCCGCTGCAGCAGCGCCTCGATGTGGGTGCGAAGCCGCCGGGCCGAGAACCCGGTTTCATCGAAATGCGGCGCAGGGAGCTTGGCGATCAGCTCGACCCGGGCGGCCGGGCGCGCGCGCCTCAAGACCGCCAGGGCGTCGCAGACGAAGGCGAAGCTGTCGTATTCGTGGGAGACGTGGAAACTGGTCACGCCATGGTCGGCGAGATGCAGCAGCAGGGCCAGGGCGCTATCGGCGTCGAATTTCGGCGGCGCCAGCCGCATCGTGCCGAGGGCAAGCGCGCTGAGTCCGACGCCAGCACGGCCGAACGCCCGGCGCGGAACCTCCACCTAGGCCGCCTCGGCCTTGGCCTCTGACGAGGAGGTGAAATAGGTCTTCCAGAGCAATCGGTCGCCGCTCCGCTCGGCCGCAAAGTCCCGCCGGCCGTGCAGGACCTCCGCGTCGCGGAAGAAGACCGCGTCGCCCTCGTCCAGCCGGAAGCTTTCCACGGCGCCGTCATCGACCATCTGCTCGAGGGAAAGCCGGAAGTCCTGGCGCAGCCGGTCCACCGCCTCGCCCTGGCCAGGCAGGACGCGGAAATAGTTCCAGTTGATCCTCAGGCCGCCGTTGCTGACGAACAGGATGGTCGTGGTCCGGCCGGGCTGGCCGGCCTTGCCGAAATGCACAGGCAGGGTGGTCAGGGCCTCATGAAGCTGCGGCGCCCGCCGGCGCGCCCGCTCGGCCACCGTCACGGCGTCGACGAACAGGCTCTCCCCGCCGGAACGCGCCTGGCGCGCCAGCCGGAACGCGCCTGGCGCGCCAGATAGAAAAGACCGAACTCCTGATAATAGTCCCAGGGCGCATAGGCGCCGTCCGTGTGCAGGGGCTGTCCGACCTTGTGGTGACGATAGGTATCGGCCCGGTCGGGCTCGAAGCGGACATCCATCCAGGCCCCGGGCGCTATCTTCGGCATGCCGGTCACACTGTCCTCGACGACATCGGTCCCGACCCCGAGCGCTTCGCCGACCACGCGCCAGAACGCCAGGGGATCGGCGCCGGGCGTCGCCTTGCG
>DATCFQ010000776.1:0-2175 GCA_036509495.1 Caulobacteraceae bacterium | reverse complement strand
CTGCACTACCATGGCGACCCCGAGGCGGCCGCGGGCGCCTACGCCGGCCAGGTCACAGCCGTGGTCGCGCCCAGGCCGCCGCCGCACATCGATTTCACCTGGGCGCGGGAGTTCTTCCAGAAGGACTGCGGGGTCCTGGGCCTGGAGGGTCTCTGCCGGCCCGACGATCTGGTCATCCTCTCGGACGCCGACGAGATTCTCGATGGCGTCGCGGTGCAGGCTTACGACGGCGAGCTGGCCAGCGGCGCCCTGCGGACCTTCCGCTACTTCCTGAACTGCGAGGTGCTGTCGGATCTGCCGATCCTGAAGGCGACCGTCACCCGCGCCCGTTACGCCGCGGTGTTCGGCTGGAACTATCTGAGGCTGGGCGCCATCCGCTATCGCCGGGCGGACCACCTGAAGCGCGCCGGCTGGCACTTCAGCTCGATCGGCGATCCGGCGTGGCTGGCCTACAAGATGCAGTGCACCGCCCACGAGGAGTGGGCCTATCAGGACCAGTCCTTCTTCGCGCGCCTGCTGCCGAAGATGAAGCAGGAGGGCGGGCTGGGGGCCGACTTCGCCCGGCGCGAGATCGACGACAGCTTCCCGGCGAGCATCCGCGAAAGCCGCGAGGCCCTGGCCGATTTCATCCTGTGAGACAGGCGGGTTGGGGGGTAGGCGGCGGCGACCCTGCTAAGGTTGGGCGACCGCAAGGCCGCCGCCGGGATCGCTTCTAGCGGGCCTGCATTACGCCCGGCTTACAACCGCCAGCGCCGCTGGCGCTGGCTACCAAGAGCCCGGATTTCTGAGGGTGGATGGTGCCGCCGGACAGGATTGAACTGTCGACCTCAGCCTTACCAAGGATGCGCTCTACCACTGAGCTACGGCGGCTAACCGTCTGAAAATATTGATCTTTCAGGAAGTCGCACCGCGTCCACCGAACAGAACCTCCAGAAATCTCCCATCGAACTGCCTACACAGAGCGCTGGCCCTTCCGGCCGGGTCCCGAGTCAAACAACGCGGAGCAACCGTAGGGGTTCGCCTTCCACAACGTTGGGGCCAAAAGGTCAAGCGGTCTTTGTCAGTCAGGCGTGACTGTGATGCCGCATCCGCATGAAGGATGAGGCTTGGGTTGGTCAGGTGGCAGAGCGCGGTCCTTCGCTTAAGGGCTAACTTCACTCCTCGTCATATGGGTCGACATCGGGGTCTTCGCGCCCGTCGCGGTCCTCGTTTAGGCCGAGGCGGCGACGACGGAGGCGACCGGCGAACTCCGGGTACGCCATCAGCCTTTTTGCGTAGGCGTCGAGCAGGTCGCCGTTTTCGCGCAGACGAGTTCTAGCCTGCGGAACGAGCGGAGGTAGGTGTGTGTCGATGAAGCGGGTGAGCCGGGGGTCAGGGTCATTCCCAACACGAATGTCGTGGTATCCGAGTGCGTCCTTGTGCGCTACGGCGGCGGCGAGTTCAGCGTCGGTGGTCGCCATCCGCTGATTGAACGTCTGATGGACGATAACCCCACAAGCGGTCAGCACTTTGAACGTCGAGAAGTGGATACGGCGAGCGATGATGACGGGGACTACGTCGAGGATGCGAGCCTTCTCGATCGCCTCGGTTATGTCCCGGTCGTGAGGGTAGAGCCAGGGTCGGATATTCTTGGCCTCGATGCCGCAATAGTCCCCACCACACGCGATTATGAAGTCGAGGGCGCGCTGGCCAAGCGACAGGCCGTTAAGGTCCTGGATTTCTCGTTTGGTGTAGAGTGTGGCGTCATCGTGTTGGCCGAGGTCGCTGAAGCCGCCGAATGGGGTGGAGCTGGGTGAGGCGACGAGGGCGCGGAAGATCGCGATTTCGAGTGCTTGGCCGGTGCGACGGACTATCTGCGGGGTGGTAAAGCTGGACCATAGCGCTTGAAGCTCCGCCATCCTCCGGGCAACGCGGTCGGGACTTTCGTCCGCGAGGTGGAACCACTGCCCATTGCGGTTGAATTGGATGATGCGTCCCTCATCCACGAGAGCATTTTTGGCAGGTGTAATGATGTGCGGCTGGATGCGCTGATCATTGGGCCCAGCGTCGGCGATTTTCTGCTCGAGGGTTCTAAGGTTGGCGACGCCCTGTTGGCGGAGGACGCTGATGATCCGCCGCCGCGCAATGGATTCTCGCTCCTCTCGGGTGAGCTTGGCGACGGCCAGCGCTTCCTTG
>DATCFQ010000775.1:0-2016 GCA_036509495.1 Caulobacteraceae bacterium | reverse complement strand
ATCGGGGTCTATCAGCGATAACGCTCCGTCCGGGCGAGCGTTGCCGAAGAAGCTGCCCAAGGAGCGAGACCCGCCACCAGGCGTTAGCGACAGACCGGCATGTCGATCAGCGTCCCGCCGTCCCGGGCCCGCGGCGCACGTGTGTTTCGGCCAAGAGGATCAGGCGCATGACCAACCCAGAGCCGGCGACCGCGTCGCCTTCGGCGCCGCCCATTCTGCCGATTCCGCAACTCCTGATCGGACAGAAGGCCCTGGTGACCGGCGCCAATTCCGGCATCGGGCGCGCCGTCGCCATCGCCCTGGGCGCGGCCGGCGCGGACGTGGCGGTCAACTATCTGGTGGGAGATGACGAAGCGCGGGCGGTCGTGGACGAGATCGCCAAGTTCGGCGTCAAGGCCCTGGCCTGCAAGGCGGACGTGTCTTCCGAGGACCAGGTCGCCGCCATGTTCCAGCAGGCCGTCGGCGAATTCGGGACCCTCGACATCCTGGTCGCCAACGCCGGGCTGCAGCGCGATGCGGCCGTCCAGGACATGACCCTGGCGCAGTGGAACACGGTGATCGGCGTCAATCTGACCGGCCAGTTCCTCTGCGCGCGCGCAGCCATCCGTGAATTCCTCCGGCGGGGCGTCGTGCCCTCGATCTCGGCGGCTGCCGGGAAGATCATCTGCATGAGTTCCGTGCATCAGGAGATTCCGTGGGGCGGGCACGTCAACTACGCCGCCTCGAAAGGCGGCATCAAGCTGATGATGGAAAGCCTGGCCCAGGAGCTTGCTCCGCGGCGCATCCGGGTGAACGCGATCGCGCCCGGCGCCATCCGAACCCCGATCAACACGTCGGCGTGGAACACGCCTGAAGCTTACGACCAGCTCATGAAACTGATCCCCTATGGCCGCATCGGCGAGCCGGAAGACATCGCGCGCGCGGCCGTCTGGCTGGCCTCGGACCAGTCCGACTATGTGGTGGGTGCGACGCTCTTCGTGGACGGAGGCATGACGCTCTATCCGGGCTTCGCGACCGGCGGCTGAGGTCATGACCGGGGACCACTACGACGTCATCGTCATCGGCAGTGGGCCCGGCGGGAACGGCGCGGTTCGGAACGGACCCTGCGATGTCAGTGCTCGACGTCAATTGCCGGACGCACGAGATCGACAACCTGTACCTCACCGACGCCAGCTTCTTCCCTTCCATCGGAGCTGTGAACCCGACCCTGACCATCGTCGCCAACGCCTTGCGGGTCGCCGAGCACCTGACGACTCGCTTGGCGTGAGCTCGCTCGACGGCCGCAACAATTCTCCCGTCGGTCCGTTTTCTGGTCTCAGCTTCGGAGGCTCGCCATGGACGGCAACGACAGGACCTTCTCGCCCGCGCAAGACCATCCAGGCCGGTTGGACGATCCGACGACCAAACACCCGCGGCCGCCCTTTCCCAGGCAGTCCCAGCCCTGGCCGGGTCTGGCCGCCAAGATGGAGCCCAGGCCCGATCATGGCGAGTCCAGCTATCGCGGCTCGGGCCGTCTGGCGGGCCGCAAGGCGCTGATCACCGGAGGCGATTCCGGCATGGGCCGCGCCGCCGCCATCGCCTTCGCCCGTGAAGGCGCGGACGTGGCGATCAACTATTATCCGAGCGAGGAGCCGGATGCCCGCGAGGTGCTGGAGATGATCCAGGCCGAGGGCCGCGTCGCTGCCGCGATCCCCGGCGACCTGTGCGACGAGGTCTTCTGTCGGCAGTTGGTCGAGCGTGCGGCCGAGCAGCTCGGCGGCCTGGATATCGTGGTCTGCAACGCCGGCCGGCAGCAGGCGCACGAGTCCATCCTCGACATCTCCAACGAGGACTTCGACGCGACGATCAAGACCAATATCTATGCGCCGTTCTGGATCCTGAAGGCCGCGCTGCCGCATCTGAAGCCGGGCGCTGCGATCATCGCAACCGCGTCCGAGCAGGCCTACGATCCGTCGCCTGACCTCTACGACTACGCCCAGACCAAGGCGGCTACGATGAATTACGTGAAGTCACTGG
>DATCFQ010000774.1:0-9347 GCA_036509495.1 Caulobacteraceae bacterium | reverse complement strand
GCTTCACCAGCCGCCGCCAGAACGGATTGATCTCTTCGCTTGCTCCGATCCCCTGGGCCCGGATGCGCTCGATCAAGGCGCTGATTTCGTCCATGAGCCCTCCTCAACTGAGGCGGATACGCCTATCAGCCATGGCGGCGCCTTGGAAGTGTCGAGGGCCCGTCGCCGCGCTCGCTGGGTTTCCGCCCTGATCGGGCGCAGGCCTTTGGCCGCCAACTCGCCGAACGGCGCGTGGCAACGGCCGTGGCAATGCTAACGGCCGACAGGCAGAACCGCGGAGGGAGAGATGGCCGACCGACGTTCAATAGCAAGGAAGGCGCTGATAGCCGTCCTGACCGGACTGTTGCTGGCATCTTCGTCCGCTGCGCGCGCACAGGAGGCGTGGATCAACGCGACCGTCCCGTCCTCTGTGAATGCCCGGTTTGATATTGGTTCGATCCGCTCCATCAATATCGCCGCTTCGATCGGCGGCGGACATTATTTCGTCGCTGAACTTGGCGATGCGCCCTCTGGCACGTTCCGGCGGATTCGCAATGCTGGAACCAACACTATTCCCTTTATTATGGATGGGGCCAAGATCATCGGCTACTCGCCAGCCTCGCCGATCGGCGGCGCAGGGGGGTCTGGTAACAGTCGAGTTCTGCCGCTCGCGCACAACGAAGTCGTCGAGTTTGTCTCCCTAGGCAAGGGCGCTTGGCAGCTGGTGCAATATCTGCCGCTTGGGATCGAGAATTTTGGGCTCCAAGAGGGCTACGCCCGCGGTGGGTCGCCGCCGACTGTCGACCCGCCAGAAAACTGGTTCCAGCTAGGGCCGATCGCCGGGAGCGGGCCCGAGCCGGACTATGCCTTCGCCGTCAATTGGTCGCTGCATGGAGGCAAGTTGCACACCCATGGCGCCTACCTCATGCTGCCGGGCGACACGCCCAACATCGAACTCATACCAACCGCCCCTAAGTCAGCCCTGTGATGCCCAAGCCCTTGAGCCGATGGACGCGATGCGTTGAGGCTCATCAATGAAGCGGTTCCAGGCGTCGCAGACGGCGTCGATGATGTGGTCGTAGTCGTCGAAGATGTGGTTTGAGAGCCAGCGACCTCGCAGGTATTCCCAGACGTTCTCAGCCGGGTTCAGCTCGGGCGACCTGGGCGGCAGAGGCAGGAGGGTGATGTTGGCGGGCTTGGTGAGCTTGCCGGTGGTGTGCCAGCCGGCCTGGTCCAGGACGAGGACGGCGTGTGCGCCGGGTGCGACGTTGGCGCTGATCTCGTTCAGGTGATGCTGCATGCCCTGGGTGTCGGCGCGCTGCATGACGACGGCTGCGCCGGTCTGTCGCTCGGGGCAGATGGCGCCGAACAGATAGGCGCAGCCGGTGCGCAGGTCGGCCACCTGGCGGGGCCGCGTGCCCTTGTGGGCCCAGACGCGGGTGCGCTGGGTCTTCTGGCCGACCCGCATCTCGTCCTGGAACCAGATTTCTATGGGAGTTCCGGGCGGCTGGATGGCGCGGACCTGCGCGATCTCTTGGGGGAAGTTTTTTTAAACGCCTCCATAGCCTCGGCATCCTGGCGGTAGTGCCGCGGGCGCGTGGTGATGTGGGAGAACCCCAGCCGGTCCAGCAGCTTGCCGATGGTGCGTTCGTGGTAATCCACGCCCCAGCGCTCCTGGATCAGGGCCTTCAGGTCCGCACAACGCCACCGGGCCAGATGCCCCTGGCCCGCCGAGCCCGGCCCCCCCTCGACGAGCCTGGCCAGCTCGGCTTCCTGATCCAGCGTCAGACGCCGAGGGTTGCCCGGCGGCGGACGATCCACCAGGCCATCAGCGCCTTCTGCGTTGAACCGGTGAACCCAGTCGCGCAGCGTCTGCCGGTCCATGCCGCCGATCCGCGCCGCATCTGCTCGGCTCATGCCTTCGTAAACCGCCGCAATCGACAGCAGCCGACGCACCTGGTCCGCACCCGCCGCCGTCTTTGCCAGCCGCCGAACCTGACCCGCGTCAAAATCCCCACGTAACCGAACCGAACCCATCAGCACGCTCCTCTCCCATCAGAAGCGTGAATCACTGTTCGGCCTAAAGGGGAATCCCCCATGAGTCAGATCTACAGGCCCTTGGTATCAGGCAAGCAGACATCGACCCAAAAGACGAAAGTCCGAAACCCTGGAGCCGTGCGCCTTGGCTGGGTGCGCACATCTCGGGCCGCGCGTTGGTGGACGTTGGGGGCGGCGTCTATGGCTTTCTCACTAGTGAGCAGCCGGGCGCGATCGGCTATCGCCGCTCGCCGTCCTACCTTTACCAGGGCTTTACGGCCAATATCGATTTTCCGATTACTCAACCCCCCACCAAGACCGGTGACGGCGGCGCATTGGTGTTCAAGATCACGCCAAACAACACGATCACGCCATTTCAGCGCGGCTGGTTTTCCAACACCGGCAATTTCGTCGAAATCGGCAAGGCCGCGTTCGAGGCCTGTGGCTTGCATTATCCCTATGATTTCACAGGGAACATCTGGTCGGCCGATTCCCCTTGTAAAGACGCCGATTACTTCGACACCCCCGGATGGGGCAACATCAGCGTCGTGGCGACCGACATCACCAGTCGGGCGGCGGGAACCAACGCGGCGATCGCCATACGCAAATTCGGCGCTCACGATGAAGGGCTCGATATCGGCTACGATCCGGCGGGGCATGGAACCCTTGATCGTTATGGGGTTCATCTCGGTGTGCGCACCGCCGTTGAAGTCTTCGACCCCACGACGAATACCTTTAGCTACCCAACCAAGCCTGCGTTCCAGGCCGACCTAACCTCCGACAAGCCGGCGGTCACCGGCCACGGCGAAGACTATGCCGTGGTCTTTGACGCGGCCCAGTTCGACCAGGGCAAAAACTACGATCCCGCTACGGGGCGGTTCACCGCGTCAGTGGGTGGTCTCTACCAACTCGAAGTGACGGTCGAGCTCTCTGGCGTCGCATCGACAAATCGCGGATTTTCCCTTTCGCTCGTAACGACCAGCCAGACCTATCACTATCATCCTGGCAAGCTCTTAGCCGACAACCAAGGTCGCGCCGGTCTGCACTTTTCGGTGCTGACCCGGCTGAACGCTGGCGATACCGCCTTCGTCACCGTTCGAGCCGACGGCGACGCGCGGAGCGTCAATGTGCGAGGCGCGGATCCTCGAACGCCCGTGTCGACCTTTTCGGGTTTCCTCGTCAGCTGACGGGCCGCACGCGTGCGCGGACGCGAGCGGCGAGGGGGGCGGAGTGCGTTGCTGGCGTCGTCCGTCGCTTCAGCTTTGGACGGGGGCGACGCGCTTCTCGCCCACCGATGAGCCGTTGGATAGATCCGGCACGTCTGGTCGCAGGCGAGCGAGCGCTGCAGAGGTGCGGATCCAGTGCGGACCGTTCCGGTCACCGGTGCGGCGCAAGGACTCGCTAGGCCGGCCGAAAATCACGGTTTCAAGCGACCGGACCGGCTAAGCTTTATATCCACCATCAACTCGTCCGTCGCCGCTTCGACCCAATCGATCAGCTCATTGAGGACGATAAGCTGGGCATCGGCTCTCGTCAGATCCTGGTGCGCCAAGGCGCGAATCTGTTCGCACCTGCGCTGCAACCGATCCATGAGGTCCGACAAGCTCTCCTGGCGACCAAGCAGTCGTTCGAGGCGGCAGAGCTCTTCGTAGTAGGCGTCGTCCATGCGAGTGCGCTTCTTTGGGCGGCCAATTGTCGCGCCCCTAGGCGCTGTGAGGCTTTGCGGTTCGAGACTCGCATCGCCCAAGGCGAGCCCTTCTGTACGTCGCCAGGATTTGCGGTGCAAATGCACTTCGCTGGCGCGCCACTCAGCGGCTGCGGCGCGATGGAGACCTCGACCTTCAACCATACATCCGGCGCGCGATGGTAAGGAGGAATTCAGAGATCTTCGATCAGTTCGCGTTGATCCAGCGCAGAGGCGTCAACCCCATTGGACGGCGATCTGAGCCCCCTCGCTCTTAACTGCTCAAGCCGACGCTTGGCCGGGCCCTTCGCACCCTCCAGTGCAGCCAGGTGAGCCAAGGCGGCCATCGCGGCGCCGATCTCGTCGGTCTCTTCCAAACAGGCGGCCAAGCGTCGCCATAGTTTGGATTGCCGCGGCGCCGCTTCCGCTGCGATCCGCAGATGCGGCGCAGCCTCCTTCTTGCGGCTTCTTTCCCAAAAGAGTTCCGCCAAGCGGTTGTGCGCCTCGAGGTCATCGGGCGCCCCACCCAGCACCTGCTTCCAGAGAGCGATCTCTTCGAACACTTCTCCGATGCCCGAAAGGCTTGCCGCCTGCTCGCCTTCCTCATCGCCGGTCTGGTGAATCGTGCGCGCCAACCGCTTCAGCTCTTTTGGGCCCAGCCCGCCCTCACTGAACGAAGCGCGCAAGTACGGAACCGCTTCGCGATGCCGTCCCACTTCCCACAGCAAGGTGGAGAGCCTTTGGCGTCCCTGGCGATCGGTAGGATCAAGCCTCACCGCTTGCCCGAGCGCTTCGATTTCACCATCGATGTCGTGGAGCTCTTGGCGGCTAAGCGCCAAGCGCTTCCAGATCTTTGCACGCTGCGGCTCGGTGCGGGAGATGGCCTCCAGGTGGGGAATGGCCGCTCGGCGCAAGCCAGACTCCCAAAGCAGCGCGCCCGATCGGCCATGCGCTTCCAGGTCCTCAGGCGCGACGTCCAGCACCTTGCGCCAGACATCGATCCGCTCCTCTGGCGCGCCGTCTAGCTCGTCTAGAAGGCGCGCGAGTTCACGCCAAAGCTCTGCTGGCGCGTCTGTCGTCTCCGCCAGCGCACGGACGTGCACCGCCAATGAGGCCTTAGGCCCAAGGCTCCGCAACAGCTCGACCAAGCGCGTGCGACCGTCCAGATCGCTGGGCTCCAGCTCGAGCACTGTCGTCCAGACCTCGGCGGCTTCGGCGGCTTGTCCGAGCGCCTGCAGAGTGGTCGCGAGCCGGCGCCAAAGCTTGGCCCGGCCCGGCTCTGCTTCGGCGTGCGCCCTCAAATGAGGAATGGCTTGGCTCTGGCGCTTCAGCCCAATAAGCAGCACCGCCAGACGCTCACGACCTTCCAGGTCTTGGGGCGCGCGCTCGATCACCGTGCGCCAGGCCGCTACGGCTGCTTCGTAATCTCTAGCCTCCTGCAAAGCCGCGGCGAGCGCCTTGCCAATGCCGATGTCGAAAGGTCGGAGGGCGAGCAGCGCCTGATAATGCGGAACGGCCTCCGCGCGCGGCTGCATGACGTCCAGGGCGTTCCGCAGTTGATCTTGGGCGTCCTGGTCCTCGGGCTTGAGGTCGAGGACGCGCCGCCAGACCCCGGCTGCTTCGCCCGGGGCGCCAGCCGCACTCAAATGACGCGCGAGGCGGGCCCACCCCTTGACCTTCTGCGGTTTGGCCTCGGCGAGCGTACGAATGTGCGTCGTCGCATCCTGCGGACGGCCGAGATCGATGAACAATTGGGCGAGGGTCTCATGGAAGCTGAGGTCGTGTTCCGCGATCCGTAGCAGAATCTCGATCGCTTCCTGCAGGTCTCCGCGTGCGATTAGCCGTCGCGCGAGCCGGTTCCAGGGCTTGGACTGGCCCACTGAGGCTTCAGCGGCGGCGCGAATATGGCGAATTGCCTCTTCACCCCGCCCAAGGGCGTCGAGAAGCTCGATCGCCTGCTCCCGAGCCGTAGGATCCTGCTGCGCCACTTGAGACCAGGCGTCAGCCGAAGCATTCAGCTCCCCGAGCTCGACGCGCAACGTGGCTAGCCGCTTCCAGGCGGCCACATTGAGGTGCGATGCCTCGGCCAGCCAATGCACGTGCGACACGGCCTCAACCTTGCGTCCCGCTGACTGGAAAAGACCAGCCAATCGATCGTGCGCGTCGTGATCGTCGGGCTTCAGCGCCAGCAACTCACCCCAGGTCTCGATCGCAGCGTCCGTCCGGCGGGCCTTTTCAAGCCGTAGGGCCAAAGTCCTCAAAAGCTCCGGCTCGCCGCTTCTGAGGCTGATCAGCGCCCGTAGCTCGTCGGCGCTTTCCGAAAACAGGCCGAGCTTAGCCAGCACCTCCGCGCGCTGCCAACGCGCCGACGCTTCGAGTTCCGATCGGCCTCGGGCAAATCCAACCGCCCTCTCCAGCGTGCGCTCGGCGCCATCCAAGTCTCCGGCGTCGAGCTTGCGGGCGGCGCCCTCCAGGGCACGCCTGGCGCGAAGTTCCCGGTACCAATCGGCCATCGACATGCTTGATCAGGTCGCTCGCTGCCGCCGACGAGCGAAAGGCTGGTCGGATTAGGGATATATATGGCCTGTTCTCACGCGGGTCATCGGCGCCGGCTCCATCTGCCCATCATGGCCTGGACTGGCCAGGAAGGAATGCAAGGAAGAGACCGTGCTCGCGTTCGCTTGACGAGGTCGCTGGCATCTTCCAATGAGGGGACGCGGTCGGCTACGGCTGCGCCTAGCTCGGCCGTGCCATGAATGCGCTTCCCAACCCCGATTACGAATCGCTTCCTAAGTACCAGCGGTACTTGGGAGGATTGACGAATGAACTGAGGCGAGAGGCCTTAGCCAAGTTCCTCCCGCCTTTTCAGGAGAACTATCGTCGTCACCTGACGTCCCCGCTGCTCAACTATGACGTTCGTATCGATCGCGGCGATGCGATACTGCGCCAACTGCAACAAGATGGTTGCGCCCTCTCTCGCGTCTCGCCGGACGTCAAATCGCCTGTGGTTGAACGGGTCGAGTCTATCGCGCGGGCACTCCACGCGCGCTTGGACCAACTTCCCAATCCGCGCTTCAAGGACTCGCAGCGGCAGTTCGAGCCGAAAGAGCATGCCGCCCTTTTTCAACTCGTCGACGAGCTGTTGGAGCGTGAGAACGTGTACGCGGCGGGATCAGCCTACGTGGGAAAGCGGATCGTTCTCAAGACTCTGGCCGTCCAGGTGAACTCCCAGCGCGCCACCGCCTTGACTTACGGCGAACTCGACGAGCGTGGCCGTCCGCAGCCGTGGACCCGATATCTGCATATCGACAGCGCTTTCTGGCCGCCACTCAAGGTGCTGATCTATCTAGATCCGGTCGGCGAGGATCAGGGGCCGTTCCGTTACGTCGTCGGGTCGCATCGCCTGGCGAGCGACTTCGAGCTCGTAGTCCGCAAGACCAATGACAAGGCGAGCATTCACAACGCGCTGTTCATGGCCTTGCCCCGGGCCTTCCGCATGTACACGGAGTTCGGCGACGCTATGACGCCCGATGGCGAAGAGGCGTCGGCTCTCTTGAACAGGGAGCGGGCTTACTGTGACGGCGTGTCCGACCTCGTTCTATTCGATTTCAACGGGGTGCATCGCGGTGGCTTCGTCCGCCGAGGACATAGGTACATACTTCAGTGTTGTTTCAGTGCAGCCGCCTAGCTAGCGGCTCAAACAGAGGCCGCCTCGGCTGCCGGGCGGCGCAAGGACCGCACGCCTAAAGGCCGACGCCCCGCTGCGTCGAGGTCCCGCTCTGGTTCGCCGCGACGGCGATGCTATCTTGAACTTGTCTCACACCACGAAAGCGTCTCATGCCGCCTCGGCACGTTATCCCCTATATCCAAGCGCGTAAGCTGGCAAAGGCAAGCGCCGCTCCGCACGGCTGGCGCGAGATCTCAGGCTCCTTCGCCGGCGAGGTCTGGCCCGACTTTACACCGTCATTCCATATCCGGCCGGGCCAGGTGATCTTCACCATGGGCAGCTGCTTTGCGAGAAATATCGAATCGCATCTCGCCATGCTCGGCTGCCGCGTGCCGATGACGGATTTCGACCTGCCGCCCAGCGAGTGGAGCGGCGGCGTGCACGGAGCGATGAACCGGTTCCACCCGCCGGCCTTTCGCCAGACCCTTGAATGGACGGCGGCCATTTACGACCGAGATGGCGTGGTCAGGTGGGAAGACTGCGAACCGTTAGCCTTCCCGTGCGCGGACGGCGCCTATTTCGACCTCGACATGGGCGCGACAGCGCCCGTTGCTCGGGAGCGCTTCATCGAACGTCGCCAACACGTGTACGACATCTTCTCACAGGTGTTTGGCGCGTCGTGCCTGATGATGACGCCAGGACTTATAGAGGCTTGGCGTGACCAGAGGACGGGCCTCTACATCCACAACACGCCCAAGCAACGCGAGCTGCTGGCGGATCCAGGCCGCTGGGCCCTCGAGATGCTTTCCTACGAGACCTGCCATCGCGACATGCTCGTCGCCATCGACGTTGTACGAGCGCGCAATCCTGAGGCGCGTGTCCTGTTGACGACCTCACCCGTGCCTCTGACCTCCACTTTCACCGGGCAGGACGTCCGAATCGCCAATACCCATTCCAAATCGATCTTGCGTGCGGTCTGTGGCTCGATCCCGCTCGAGCGAGCATTGGTCGATTATTTCCCGAGCTACGAGAGCGTCACTCTGTCCTTCCCGAGAGGCGTTTGGAAAGATGACCGCCTACACGTGACACATGGGTTTATCGCGAAGATCGTCACCCGCATGCTCGATCGCTATCTTGAGGGCGTGGACGAGGCCGACCTTCTGGCTCAGCGTGCCCGGATGTACTTGCTAAGCGGTGAGGCGCAACAATGTGAGGACAAGGCGCGTCAGGCTATCATGCGCGATCCCCACCACCTTCCGGCTCGGGCCTTGCTCGCCGACGCCCTGACCCGGCAGGGCCGTTGGGCCGAAGCGGAAGCCCAGCTGCTGCCCCTCGTTGAGGCCCATCCGGAGCGGCCCGAGCTTTGGTTGGCGCTGGCGCGAGCCGTGGGCAAAAATTCCAAGGCTGTTGATGCGATTGATTATGTCGAGAAGGCCGTTGCGCTCAGCGGCGTCAGCCTGCTCGACCTCAGGACGGTCATGGGGCTGGTCCGCAAGCAGGCCGATGCCCAGAGGGCCGAGCACATTGGCCGGGCGATAGTGGAGCTGTTTCCGCTGCACGTGGAAAGCTACGACCTGCTCATCGCCTCATTAATTGACCAGGGCCGTCACGAGGAGGCGGTCGAGCTGCTGCGATCGGCGGTGAAGCTGCGGCGCACGCCTGCGAGCATGTACCTTCAATTCGCCAAGCTTCTGGGAAAGATGGGCCAACATGCAGAGGCGCTGGGTTACCTGCGGATCGCCATGCAGCTGGATCCGGAAAACCCCAAAACGAAGTTGATGATGAATGCCTTCAGTCGCGTCCAGGAGGGGGGGGCGACGTCAGATCTCGTGGCGAATGTCGGGGCCCCTGTCTGAGAGGGTTTGGTGTCGAGCCAATCTGCCAGACAGGAGAACCCCAGATGGCCGAAGTGAGCCCTCTACGCCGGCGTATGATCGAGGACATGAGCGTCCGCAGCCTCTCGCCGGCGACCCAGCGATC
>DATCFQ010000773.1:0-2620 GCA_036509495.1 Caulobacteraceae bacterium | reverse complement strand
GGTTTTTACATGGTCGAGGTGTCAGCCGCGCGTGTGGGTTGCCCAATGTGACAATCAGTTTAGGTACCAGATTGTGATTAGGCGTGGAATAAGGCCCCCGTTTTCGGGGTGATAGGCGTCCAAAAGGGACCCCGTCGACGGTGGGGTTCACAGTGCTCTCGAGTTTCATCGGGGGCCGGTTTGGGGATGCTTGTAGTGGAGACGATTGCCAGGATTCGGCGGGCGCATTTTGTTGACGGCAAGCCGATCAAGGCGATCTGCCGTGAGCTGAAGATCTCGCGCAAAGTGGTGCGCAAGGTGCTTCGGTCTGGCGAGACGGCATTCGAGTACGAGCGGTCGGTTCAGCCTTTGCCCAAGATCGGGCCGTTCAAGGAGCAGCTCGAGGGCCTGCTGGCATCGAATGCGGCCAAGCCGGGGCGCGAACGGCTGACCATGATCCGGGTGTTCGAGGAGTTGCGCGGTCTCGGCTATGAGGGCGGCTACGACGCCGTTCGCCGCTATGCCCGGGCCTGGCGGCAGGAACGGTCGGCCTCGGTATCGGCGGCGTTCGTGCCGCTGAGCTTTGCGCCGGGCGAGGCCTACCAGTTCGACTGGAGCCATGACGTGGTGCTGATCAACGGCACGACGGTGACGGTCAAGGTGGCCCATGTCCGGCTCTGCCACAGCCGCATGCTGTTCGTCAGGGCCTATCCGCGCGAGACGCAGGAGATGGTGTTCGACGCCCACGACCGGGCCTTCGCCTTCTTCAAGGGCACCTGCACGCGCGGCATCTACGACAACATGAAGACCGCGGTCGATGCGATCCTGATCGGCAAGGAGCGGACCTACAACCGGCGGTTCCTGCAGATGTGCGGCCACTATCTGGTCGACCCGGTGGCCTGCACACCGGCCTCGGGCTAGGAGAAGGGTCAGGTCGAGAACCAGGTCGGGCTGGTGCGCGAGCGCTTCCTCACCCCGCGCCTGCGGGTGACGAGCTATGAAGAGCTGAATGCCCTGCTGCTGGACAAGTGCATCGCCTATGCCAAGGCACACCGGCATCCCGAGCTCCGCGAGCGGACCATCTGGGAGGTGTTCGAGCAGGAGCGGCTGAGCCTGGTGCCCTATGCTGGCCGCTTCGATGGCTTCCATGGCGTGACGGCATCGGTGTCCAAGACCTGCCTGGTGCGCTTCGACAACAACCGATACTCGGTGCAGGCGAGCGCTGTGGGCAGGCCGGTCGAGATCCGGGCCTATGCCGATCGCATCGAACTGCGCCAGGACGGCCGTATCGTCGGCGAACATGCCCGCTCGTTCGGTCGTGACCAGACTGTCTACGATCCCTGGCACTACGTGCCGGTGCTGGCCCGCAAGCCCGGCGCGCTCCGCAACGGCGCGCCCTTCAAGGACTGGGTGCTGCCCGCCGGCATCGAGAGGATCAGGCGCAAGTTCGCCGGCCTCAAGGACGGTAATCGGCAGATGGTCTCGATCCTCACCGCCGTGCTGGACGATGGGCTACAGGCCGTCGACGCGGCCTGCGCCGAGGCGCTGAGCGAGGGTGTCCATTCCGCCGACGTGATCCTCAACATCCTGGCCCGGCAGCGTGAACCTACCGCGTCGGTGACCATCATGACGACGCCGCAAGCTCTGCGGCTGCGCAGTGAACCAGTGGCCGATTGTGCCCGCTACGACAGCCTGAGGAGGGCGATATGATGGAGCGATCCGAGATTCTGACCACCATGAGCGAACTCAAGCTCTACGGCATGAAGAGTGCTTATGACGAGATCATCGCCACCGCCGTCAAGCGCCAGCACGGGCCGGAACGGATTATTGGTGACCTGCTCACCTCCGAGATCGCCGAGAAGCAGGCGCGCTCCATCAAGTATCAGATGACCATCGCCAAGCTGCCGCTGGCCAAGGACCTTGAGGACTTCGACTTTACCGAGACCGGCATCAACGAGACCCTGGTTCAGGACCTCGCCGGCGGCAACTTCATCGCCCATGAACGCAATATCGTGCTGATCGGCGGCACCGGCACGGGCAAGACCCATCTGGCGATCGCCATTGCCCGCGCCGCAATCCGCAATGGGGCCCGCGGGCGGTTCTTCAACGTCGTTGATCTCGTCAACAAGCTCGAGGCCGAGACCCGTGCCGGGCGGCAGGGGCGAATGGCCGACTATCTCGGGCGCAAGGACTTCGTCGTGCTCGATGAACTCGGCTATCTGCCCTTTGCGCAATCGGGCGGCCAGCTGCTCTTCCACCTGATCAGCCGCCTCTACGAGCAGACCTCGGTGATCGTCACCACCAACCTGGCTTTCGGGGAATGGCCCACCGTTTTCGGCGACGCCAAGATGACCACCGCGCTCCTCGATCGGCTGACCCATCACTGCGACATCGTCGAGACCGGCAACGACAGCTGGCGCTTCAAGAACCGCGCCTGAGACTGACCGCCCGCCGATCCAGACCGGCTGCGCAACCCCGACCAGCTCCACCGGTCTGGATCGGCTACGCAGTGCCCAACCGGGGTCCCTTTTCGGCGCCGATATGGGGTCCCTTTTCCACGCTGATTGACAGCTTCGGTCGCTGCGCTTCCTGCAGCCGGTTCCCCGCGAAGGCACCCGCTCCGCTTGCACACCCGCTGCTC
>DATCFQ010000772.1:0-4368 GCA_036509495.1 Caulobacteraceae bacterium | reverse complement strand
AATTCGCGGAGGTCGGCGGTCATCTCCTCGACGCCCAGGTTCTGGAAGCCATAGTCCGGCCCCGGCTCGCCGCCCGCCACGCCGGGGGCCAGGGGGAACGCCGCGCCGTCGCGGGTCGACAGCCACGCCTCGGTCAGGCCGAGGGTGAAGATGAAGACGTCGCAGTCCTCGAACATGGCCCGCACCGAGGCCAGGTGGCGCTTGCGGTCCGCCTCCAGGGCAGGGACGCTCTCGAAGCCGCCCGCCCGCACCTGCGGCCGGAAGGGGTCGACGAGGGCGCCGTCGTCGCGCCGCCAGGCGACGTCGACCGGCCGCAACAGGCCGTAGGCTCGCGTGAAGGTCTGCAGCAACTGGCGGACGGTGTAGATGTTGCCGGTCCGCGCCGGGAAGACGCCATAGCTCTGCGGATCGGGGTCGCCCGGCGGCGCCGTCTCGGTGACCAGATAATTGTAGCCCCGCTCCACCAGCACGCGGGAGATGTGCTGGGCGAAGCAGCTGCCGGCGGTGGCGATGCGGCTCTGGCGTCCGATGGTGAAGGGCGCGTCGATCACCGGATCGACCTCGGCCTCCGGCAGGCCGCCGACCGCGCGCCGCCAGAAGGCGCTGTCGGGCAGGCCGCGGTAGGGATGGCTCATGGCTTCGGAGCATACGGCCTACCCGTGTGAGACGCACCTGCTTATGCTGGTCGCCGGCGTGGAGAAACGTGGTCGGGTGGCGTGTTGAAGCCTGAGGATTCCGGACCGGCGGCGCCTTTCGATGAGCGTCTGCGAAGGGCGCAGCAGCTGTTCCTGGACGGCGGCTTCGCCGAGGCCGCGGCGCTGTTCCAGGGGCTCGCCGAAGAGCAGCCGGACGAGGTGCGGCTGTGGGTCATCCTGGGCCAATGCTACGAGGCCCTGGGCGATGGTCCGGCCGAACTGGCCGCCTGCGAGCGGGCCATCGCACTCGACCCGACCGTCATGCGCGTGCGCCAGCGGGCCGCCGGCATCCTCGGCGAGCGGGGCGAGATCACCGCCGCCGCCATCCACATGCAGGCGGTCAGCGACAGTCATCCGCACCTTGCCAAACCGGCTCTGCGTCTGGCGCGCCTGCGTCAAGCGCTGGGCGAGGACGAACCCGAGGCGGCGGCCTGGATCCGCGTGCTCGCCGCCGAGCCCGACCAGGTGGAGGCCCATGCCCGGCTGGCCGAGCTGTACTGGCGGGCCGGCCGCACTCAGATGGCCGGACCCCACCTGAAGCGCGCGGCCGACGCCTTTCCCGGCAAGGCCAAGCTCTGGGAACGGCTCGCCCATTGCCAGGAGGAGTGCGGCGAACTCGACGCCGCCGAGGCGACCTGGACCAAGGTGCTGGAGCTCGACCCCGGCGCAATGGAAGCGTCCGAGCGGCTGGCCAAGGTGCGCGTCTTCCGGGGCTCGGCGCCCGCGATCGGACAGCGGACGCCGGCGATGCGGTTGGCGGTGCTCGGCAACTGCCAAGCCTACGCCATGGCCCGCTGCATCCGCGCGCTGAATCCCGACGTCGAGATCGCCTCCGTCGGCTGGGCCGAACTGAAGTCCGATGAGCAGGTCGGGCGGCTGGCAGCCTCGCTCGAGGGCCTCGACGCCGTACTGGCCCAGCCGGTCAACGCTCCGCGCCTGCAGGGCCTGCATCCCAAGGCGTTGATCCGCCGGCCGACGCCCTGCGTCTTCTTCCCGGCCGTGCATTTCACCGGCTTCCACCCCGATGCGGTGCTGGGGTCCAGCCGCGACGGACTGGGGTCGCTGATCGGCGAGTGGCACTCGGCCCTGATCCTGGCGGGCTATCTGCGCGGCCTGCCGCCCGAGCGAACCGAGGATCTGTTCAACGCCTATGTCTATGGCGTGCTGGGCTATTTCGACGAATACGCCAAGGCCGAGCAGTTCCTGCACATGCGCGCCGGGCAGGTCGAATGGGACCTCGGCCCGGACCTGGACGCCTGGCGCGCCGCCAGCCCGTTCGTTCACCTCCCCAACCATCCGAAGATCGAGGTGATGATGTCCCTGGCCCGCAAGCTCTGCGTCAAGCTCGGGCTGGACTTCGATGCGGACGCTCCGGCGCCTGCCGATCCCTTCGACCGCTTCGGCGACTGGCCGATCTATCCCGAGGTCGGCAAGCGGCTGGGGGCCCCAGGCGAGATGAGGTTCGTCTCGCCGTTCGAGCAGGGCCGGGCGTTCGACCTCCAGGGCGCGATCCGGTGGTTCTACGCCGCCTACGCCAAGGCGCCGGACGAGACGCTTCGCTCCGCGCGGCTGGAGTCGATCCTGCAAGCGCTACGGGCCGAGGGCGTTTGAGCGCGGGCGCGGCCTGCCCGCATTGACAGGGTGGGGAGGCCAAGCCAGGGTCCCTGATGAACGCGCCTGAAGGCGCGACATGCGATGGGGGCGATGATGCGGACCAGGGTCCTGGCTGGAGCGGCGGGTCTTGCCGCGCTTGTTGTCCTGGGGTCGGGCGGGGCGCTGGCCCAGCCGGCGGGGCCCGAGGTCGGTCCGCACGGCTTTCCGATCTCGCAGACGCCAAGGCCGTCCTATCCGATCCCGGCCAATTGCGACCGCGCCTGCCTCGAGCACGTGTCGGACGCGGTGGCCCACGCGATGGTGTCCAAGGACATCGCCAGCCTGCCGCTCTCGCAGGACGTCCGCTACACCGAGGGTGGTCAGCCGCTGAAGGTTGGCGAGGGCTTCTGGGCCACGGCCTCGGCCGTCGGCGACTATGTCCACTACTTCGCCGATCCCGATGTCGGCGAGGTGGTCGCCATGCGCACCATGCGCGAGGGCCATGGCCCCAACGCCGACAACCTGATGAGCCTGCGCGTGCGGGTCCAGCTCGGCCGCATCACCGAGATCGAGACCACCTTCTACAAGAAGGGTTCGGGGCCGGCCTGGAACGACGCCGGCATCGACAATCTGAACAAGATGAGGTCGGCGCCGGCGCCCTGGTTCGAGGTGGTGCCCCCCGCCAGGCGTCTGACCCGCCAGGAGCTGATCGAGGACGCCAACTTCTATTTCGAAGGCCTGCAGCGCAACGACGGCCACGGCTACTACCCCTTCACCTCGACCTGCAATCGGATCGAGAACGGGGTCTCCACCACCAACAACACCGAAGTCCAGAAGGGCCAGGCGTTCCAGCCCTTCTCGTTCGGCTGCAAGGAGCAGTTCTCGACCGGCTACTACGGTGTGGTCACCCAGATCACCTATCGCCGTTACCTGGTGGCCGATCCCGAGCGCGGGGTGGTGGTGGCCTTCGCCACCTTCAAGCACGCGGGCACGGTGCCGGTGGTGCACCTGACCAACGGCACGGACTACGACATGAGCTTCTTCAGCCGGCCATCCTCGATCCAGATCGTCGAGGCCTTCAAGATCACCCCGGAAGGCAAGCTCGACCTGGTCGAAGCGGTGGGCGGCTCGGCGGCCTATGGCCTGGACCCGCATTGGCCGGGGGGTCTGAGCGGGAAGTGAGCGGGGCGTGGATCAGACCGCCGCTTCCAGCGCCCGCAGCCGCTCGACCTCCCGACCGTAAGGCTTCAGGCCGAGGAAGGTGATCAACAGCGAGGTCGGGCCGAAGATCACCGCCGGGATGAAGATGGCCCAACGGATGTTGGACTCGCCCACCACGTAAGTGGACATGAAGCCGGTCACCATCGGCGCGAAGGCGACCGCCGTGAGGCTGTAAACCAGGAGGAAGAGCGCGGTCATCTTGCCGCGCAGCTCGGTGGGGGTGACGATCTGGAAGGCCGCGTTCTGGGATGGGCCGCCCATGCCCAGGCTGAACAGCGCGAGGGTCCCCATGCCCCAGGACAGCCAGGGACTGGGCATCAGCGGCCAGAAAATTCCCACCATCGCCACCAGCCGTGAGATGATCTGGGTCCTCAGGGCCGCGTCGCTGCGGCCCTTCCTGGCCAGGTGTTCGGCGAGGGCGGCGCCGATGACGAGGCCTAGCGGCATCAGGATGAAGGTCGGGATGAGCTGCAGGCGTGCGAGTCTCGCGGGGTCCCAACCGAAGACGCGGCCGTAGAAGATGGCCGTGAACTGAAGGAAGCCCGTGCCTAGCCCGCCCACGAACAGGCTGGCGAACATAGGTCCGAAGACCTTCCAATGCTTGGCCAGGTAGGCGAGGGCGACACAGTAGTCCCGGAAGACCGAGACGATGCCGCTGATGAGATCCGTCGGGGTCCCCACCACGCTGGTGACCTGCCCCGGAATGGTGCGCCGGATCGGCTCCTTCATGGTGGTTAGCATCAGCAGAGAGACCACCAGGCCCGGAAGACCGACCAGGATGAAGATCAGCTGCCACCCGCGGATCACGCCAAAGGGGACGTGGATCGGCTTCATGTGAAGGAAGGCCGTGAGCACGAAG
>DATCFQ010000771.1:0-3425 GCA_036509495.1 Caulobacteraceae bacterium | reverse complement strand
CGGCCGCTGGCCGAGACCGGCGACGTGCGCCTGGCCTTCTGCTGGGCCCATGTGCGCCGGCCCTTTTACGAGCTGGCCGCCGCCGGACCGGCGCCGATCGCCAGCGAGGCCCTGGAACGGATCGCCAAGCTCTATGCCGTCGAGGCCGACATCCGCGGCCAGGCCACCGACGAGCGCCGACGCGTGCGCCAGGAGCGCAGCCGGCCGATCATCGATACGCTCCACGCCTGGCTCAAGGCCCAGCTCGATCGCGTCAGCCAGAAGGGCAAGCTCGCCGAGGCGATCCGCTACGCGCTCGCCCGATGGGAGGGCTTGAGCCGCTTCCTGGACGACGGCCGCGTCGAGATCGACTCCAACATCGTCGAGCGGGCCATCCGGCCCATCGCGATCAACCGCAAGAACGCCCTCTTCGCCGGCTCCGACGGCGGCGGCGAACACTGGTCCGTGCTGGCCTCGCTGATCGAAACCTGCAAGCTGAACGGCGTCGATCCGCAGGGCTACCTGGCCGACGTCATCACCCGCATCGTCCAGGGCCATCCCAACAGCCGGCTCGACGAGCTCCTGCCATGGGCCTACGCCGCCCAGATCCGCGCCGTGGCCTGAGAACAGCGCTTACGAGTCACTAAACGGCACATATAACAAGACGCCGCTTCAGGCATAGGTTCCCCATAACCTTGAATATATTGGCTCCGAGACTCAAACGCCGGTTGGGAGCCGCGGCAGCTGAAAGCGGGCTAGGTTGATACTTGGTCCGACGTCCGCGTAGGTTGAGGTCGCATAGGCGTGAGTTTGGCCGCGAAGCGTAGTGCGCCTCCTCCGGGCCTGGCCCGGCAAATCACACCAGGCTCAGCGGAGCGGAATTGACGGCGGCGGACATCCAACGCTGATGCCGCTTCGGATTATGCTGAGGCGCAATCTAGTATCAGAGATCGTCGCCGAAATGAATGATTCGGGGACCAACGGAGGGGGTAGGAACCGTGCCAGACGTGGAGAAGCCAACCCCACGGATCCTGCCATACGTCTGGCTCGTTGTCGCGGTGGCGTGCTTCGCCGCCGTCTCCTACGGGGGCGGCGAGCAGATTCTGCATCAGCTCGGGACGCTCGACGACGCGCCGACCGCGCCAACCCTGGCTGCACTCGTGCTGTTCGCAGTTTGCAGTTTCGCAAGTTTCTACACGACGCGAGGCACTCCGCTCCCCTCGTTCGTAGTGGCCATTGCGTTCGGCGTCGCGGGACACACGCTGTTTGGCCCGATCGTGGGAAATCCGCCGGTGCTTGCGTCGCTGGTAACCGGAAGCGCGGCGATCATCCTCTTCGGCGGCGGGCTTGAAATGCCCTTTCGGGACTTCCTTCGGCTCTTCGCCAAGATTGCCCTGCTTGCCTTTCCGGGAGTGCTGCTGACCGGCTTCGCTTTCTCGTGGGTGGTCGGCAGAGCCGGACCCGTCTTCGGCTTCGCCATTGCGCCGGCCGTCGTCATCCTGCTCGGCGCCATCCTCGCCTCGACCGATCCAGCCGCGATCATTCCCGTCCTCCAAGACGTACGCTTCAAGCGACGCGATGCGAAGGACATCGTCGTGGCCGAGAGCGCGCTCAACGACGTCGTCGGGACACTGCTGACTTCGGCCTTCCTGAAGCTCTCGCTTGTGACGCTGACGGTCACCACGGCATACCAAGCGCTCGCGAGCACAGGGACATTTCGCTTTCTCGCTCAACAGGTGGGATTCGGCGTCCTGTTCGGGCTCGCAGGCTATGGACTGCTGTGGCTGTTGACCCACATGAAGCGCACTCACTCCGCTCACTACGGCGCCGACCAGGTCTATTTCCTTGCAATGCCTATCCTTGCGTTCGTCGGGGCTGCCGCATTCGGTGGCAGCGGTTTCCTCGCCGCCTTCATCGCCGGACTCCTCTTCCACATCGAGGAGCATATGAAGGCGGCGGAACACTTCTTCGATCAGGTCGTGGACGGTGTCGCCAAGCCGGTGATCTTCCTGCTGGTCGGAGCGCTTGTGAATGTCGACACGCTGATCGCCTATGCGCCAATCGGCATTGCGGCGGCGCTGATCTTCATGTTGATTATCCGACCAGCCGTGGTGTTCATCACCCTCGGCTTCTACGGCGTCCTCCCGAAGGATTCTGGCGGCCTCAGCTTTCAGGAGCTCCTGTTCATCTCATTCGTTCGCGAAACTGGCGCTATCCCCGCCGTGCTCCTCGTGACAGCCGTCTCGACCTTGAAGACACCGGTTAACGGGCTCGTCGAGATTGGGATGTGGGTGATCCTTCTCACGCTAGTCGTCGCGCCGCCGCTTACGCCCTACCTCGCCCGCAAGCTCGGCGTCGCGGAATAGCGAAAACTTGTCGCGCAGGAAGAGGCGTCCAGCTTGACGCCACGCCGACCGAGACAGGCTAGCGTCTGAAAGCCGCGCCGCCGCGAGCGGCGACCGCCCAAGGCACGGCGCGCGACCTACGGTGCGAAATTCGCGTCCTGTTGAAGCGGTGGCGCGGGCTTGATCAGGTGCTCGACCGTGAGGCCTTGCACTAGCACCGAGAACATCACGACCAGGTAGGTCGCCATCAGCACCACCCCTCGGATCGGCGTATCCGGCAGGCTGAGGGCCATGGCGATGCAAATGCCGCCGCGCATCCCGCCCCAAACCAGCAGCGGGAACGACTCGCGGAAGGGCAAAAGTCCGCGCCAGAGCGCCAGCGGCGGCGCCACCGACGCCGCGCGCGCGACCAGCACCAGGGGCACGGTGGCCATTCCGATCATCAGCAGCCCTGGCTTGGCTAACAACGCTATGCCCTGCAGGCCGATCAACAGAAACAAGGCGGCGTTCAGGATATGATCGATCAGATCCCATAATTTATGCAGATGGTCGCGGGTAGCCTCGGTCATGGCATGGTGGGCCGCGAAGTTGCCAACGATTAGCCCGGCCACCGCCATCGCCACCGGCCCGCTGACGCCGAGCGGCACGGCGATCGAATAGCCACCCATGACCAGGGCGACTGTGATCAGGACTTCAGTCACATAGTCCTCGATCGACCGCATCATCCAGTAGCCGACGAGGCCGAGCACCAGGCCGAGCGCCGCGCCGCCACCTGCCTCCACCAAGAACATGCGGCTCGCCTCGAGAGGCCCTACCGAGCGGCCGGTGGCGGCCCCCGCAAGCAGGATCGTGAATAGCACCACGCCCACCCCGTCGTTGAACAGGCTTTCTGCGGCAACCGTCGCGCGCAAGAGCTTCGAGGCGGCCGAGTTTTGCAGCAACGCGATGACGGCGACCGGATCGGTTGGGCTGATCAAAGCCCCGAACACCAGGCACCATGCGAACGGGACCCGCATCGAAAACGCGGTCGTCAGCGCCCAGAAGCCAGCCGCGACAATCAGGGTGGAGACCACGACGCCGATCACCGAGAGCACAGCGATC
>DATCFQ010000770.1:0-5784 GCA_036509495.1 Caulobacteraceae bacterium | reverse complement strand
GCCCCTGGAAATCCAACATGCGCGAGAGATGTTCGACCTCTCCGGCGCCGAGGAGGCCGAGCGCGGCTGGCTGGAGGCCATGGAGCGCGGCCGCATGCACCACGCCTGGCTGCTGGTCGGACCGGAAGGCGTCGGCAAGGCCACCTTCGCCTACCGCGCCGCGCGGCGGCTGCTGGGGGCCAGGCCCGACCCCGCCCACGGCCTTTTGGGCTCCGACCCCGATGACCCGGTGAGCCGCCAGGTCGCCGCCCGCTCCCATCCGGACCTGCTGGTGCTGGAGCGCGAGGTCGAGGACGGCAAGGCGCGCCGCAACATCCCCGTCGACGAGGCGCGGCGCCTGCCGGAGTTCTTCCACAAGGCCCCGGCGATCTCGCCCTGGCGGGTGGCGATCATCGATGCCGCCGACGACCTCAACGCCAATTCCGCCAACGCCGTGCTGAAGACCCTGGAGGAGCCGCCGCCGAAAGGCGTGTTGCTGCTGGTCTGCCATGCGCCCGGACGGCTCCTGCCCACCATCCGCTCGCGCTGCCGCCGGCTGTTGTTCCGCCCATGGCCGGACGAGGCCGTTGCGGCCTTCCTGCAGACACGCACCGAACTCGACGCCGATCAGTCGGGCCGCATCGCCGCCATGGCCAAGGGCTCGCCGGGCCGCGCCCTGGCGCTCGCCGCCGCCGATGCGCTCGAGATCGACCGCGCCGCGCTGGAGCTGCTGCGCCAGCTGCCCCAGGTCGACGAGACCGCGCTGCTCGCCCTGGCCGGGGAGCTGAGGGGGCAGGAGGGCGCGCGCCGTTTCGAGCTTCTGTTCGAGCGCCTGGCCGAGCATGTGAAGACCATGGTCGAGGAGACCGCCGGCCAGCCGGGGGCAGGGCGCCCCGAACCCTGGCTCGATGCCTGGGACCAGCTCACCAATCTCCCGGCCGAGGCCGAGGGGCTCAATCTCGACCGGCAGGACGCCTTCTGGACCGCGGTCGGCGCCCTGCGCGAGGCGGCCAGCGCGTGACCTCGCTCACGAGGTTCCCATGCTGATCGACAGCCACGTCAATCTGCACGCCCCCCAGTTCGACACCGACCGGGAAGAGGTGATCGCCCGCGCCCGCTCGGCGGGCGTCGCGATGATGGTCAACATCAGCGACAAGGTCTCGTCCTTCGAGGCGGTCCAAGCGGTCGCCATGGCCCACACGGACATCTGGTGCACGGTCGGCACGCACCCTCACGAAGCCAAGGAAAATCCTGAACTTACAGCTGATACCTTGTGTGAATTGGCGAGCCGGCCGAAAGTCGCCGGCATCGGCGAGACCGGTCTGGACTTCCACTACGACCTCAGCCCCCGCGACATCCAGGCAAGGGTGTTCCGCGCCCACCTCGAAGCGGCGCGCCGCACCGGACTGCCGCTGGTGGTGCATACCCGCGAGGCGGACGCGGTGATGGGCGATATCCTCGAGGAGGAGCACGCCAAGGCGCCGTTCAAGCTCCTGATGCACTGCTACACCTCCGGCCCTGATCTGGCCCGGCGGGCGGCGGCGCTCGGCGCCTGGTTCTCGGTCTCGGGCATCGCCACCTTCAAGGCGGCCGAGGACGTGCGGGGCGTGATCGAAGACATGCCTACCGATCGCATCATCCTGGAGACCGATTGCCCCTATCTGGCGCCGGTTCCCATGCGCGGGCGGCGCAACGAGCCGGCCTTCCTGCCGCACATCCTGGCCAAGCTTGCGGAAATCCGCGGCTGGACGCTGGATGAGGCCGAGGCGCGCACCGAGGACGCCTTCTTCGCCCTGTTCGACCGGATCCCCAGGCCATGAGCGCAGTGCTGGAGTTCACCATCCTGGGCTGCGGCTCCTCGGGCGGCGTGCCGCGGGCCGATGGGGCCTGGGGCGCCTGCGATCCGGCCGAGTCCAGGAACCGCCGTTCGCGCTGCTCGATGCTGGTCCGCCGCAAGGCCGAGACGCCGGGCGCGCCGGAGACCACCGTGGTCGTCGATACCGCCCCGGAGTTCCGCCAGCAGGCCGCCGCGGCGGGCGTCAGCCGCCTGGACGCAGTGCTCTACACCCACGACCACGCCGACCAGACCCACGGCATCGACGACCTGCGCGCCTTCTGGATCCGCCATCGCAGTCGCACGCCCTGCTACATGGACGCCGCTACCCGGGCCGGCCTGATGCGCCGCTTCGCCTATGTGTTCGAAGGGGAAGGGGGCTATCCCGCCATTTGCGAGGCCAGACCCCTGCCCGAGTTCGGGGCGCCATGGGGCATCGAGGGGCCATCCGGCGAGATCCCGCTGCTCACCTTCGACCAGGACCACGGGGCCATCCGCTCGGTCGGCTACCGCATCGGTGACGTGGCTTATTCCAGCGATATCGTGGACTTCCCGGAACGATCCGTACCCGCGCTGGAAGGCCTGGATGTCTGGATCGTCGACGCCCTGCGCCTGACGCCGCATCCGACCCACGCCCACCTCGACCGGACGCTGGAATGGATCGATCGGTTGAAGCCGCGGCGTGCGATCCTGACCAACATGCACCAGGACCTCGACTACCGGACCCTGACCCGGAGCCTGCCGAAGGGTGTCGAGCCCGCCTATGACGGGGTGACCTTCGAGTCCGTCTGGAACGACGAAAATGCCGCGACGTCCGCCGCTTAGGCTGGGTTTCCTCGCGTCGCACGGCGGCTCGGGAATGCGGGCGGTGCTGGCCGCCATCGCGTCCGGCGAGCTGAACGCCGAGGGGCGGATTCTGGTCAGCAACAACCCGGACTGCGCCGCCATCGCCGCCGCTGCCGAGGCCGGACTGCCGTGGCGGCACCTCAGCGCCGCGACCGAAGGCGATCCGGCGGCCGCCGACCGCGCCATCGCGGAGGCTCTGGCCAGCGCCGGCGCCGAGCTGATCGTGCTGTCGGGCTATATGCGCAAGCTGGGCCCCGAGACGCTGGAGCGGTTCAAAGGCCGCGTCCTCAACATCCATCCGGCGCTGCTGCCGCGTCACGGCGGCCGGGGCCTCTACGGACGGCGCGTGCACGAAGCGGTCCGCGCGTCGGGCGACGCGGTGACCGGCGCCAGCATCCACATCGTCGACCGCGACTACGACACCGGCCCGGTGATTGCGCAGGCCAGGGCGCCGGTGCTTGCGGACGACACCGTGGAGGACATCGAGGCGCGTGTCAGGGCCATCGAGCCGAGTCTAATGGTCCAGACCCTCAGCCGGATCGCCGGGGGCGAACTCTGGCTGACCAGCTTTGACCTCGGGGCCAAGATGGACTAAGTCCTGTGGACTAAGTTGTTTTATGAGAGGTCTGGCCGTGAAGACCGTCAACATCCATGAAGCCAAGACCCATCTTTCGCGCCTCATCGGCGAGGCGCTCGAGGGTGAGAGCTTCATCATCGCCAAGGCTGGCAAACCCTTGGTGAAGGTAGCGCCGATTGACCACGCCGAGGGGCCCAAGCGACGGATCGGCTTTCTCAAGGGGCGATTTTCCGTCCCGGATGATTTCAAGGAACTCGGTCGCGAGGAGATCGAGGCCATGTTCGAAGGCCGGGAATGAGGCTTCTGCTCGACACCCACCTGTTGCTGTGGGCTTCGGTCGATCAAGACCGACTGTCCGCGAAGGCCGCGGCCCGCATCGAGGACGAGACGGTCCAGCCGGTATTCAGCGCGGCCAGCATCTGGGAAGTCGCCATCAAGGCCGCGGCGCTGGGCAAGCCAGACTTCACCTTCGACGCGAACGTGCTTCGCCGGGGCCTGTTGGACTTCGGTTACGAAGAACTGGCGGTCACCGGCTCGCATGCCGCCCATGTCGCCGTCTTGCCGAGGCTTCATCGCGATCCGTTCGATCGGCTGCTCGTCGCCCAAGCATTCGTCGAGGGGATCACCTTGCTCACAGTGGATCGGACGCTTGCGCGATACCCTGGTTCCATAGAAGTCGTCTGAGCCGTCCTCATTATTTCTGATAATCTTCCTTAGGCGCAAAGTGGATTGAGCGCCCATATGATGCAAACCGCATTTTCCACCCCAGGCAGACGTTGGCCGCAGCTCACGGCTAATCGGACGGAAGATGGGCTTTGACCCGACGTCCATCTGTCCCAGTCACCTCAATCGCCCCGCGGGAGAAAACGAAATGCGGCTGCGCGATATAGGTGCCGGGTGACAGATCCTCGACGTCAAGAATCCGGCGTCCCCGCCGAGAGAAGATGAACGTCGGGAAATGGTCGGCCTGGTGGCCCCCGGAACTCGATAGGCTGAAGGCGAAATATTGGCTGTCGGTCGACCAGCCGGTCTCCTCCACCCCCGCACCGTGTTCGCCATCGGCGGAGCGGAAGCTCCGCTCGGCTAAGGTCCGTCCTGCACGATTGAGGATCTTGATCAAACTCTCGCCACAACCTGTCCGCCCGATCTGCCGTACTTTGGCGAACAGTTGGCCGTCCGGAGAGACGACGTCCCGTGATCCGAAGCAGATCGGCGCGGCTTTCACGCCAAGTGTCGGTCCAAACGCGATCGCCGTCAGGGCAACGGAGAACATTAGGACGCCCTCTCGTCGGGGCCTTCGCCGGACCATCATCAAGCTCAGCAGTTAAGGGTCGCGGCGTGTATAGCACACCATTTTCCGCCGCTGATTTCGGCCCGAACGCAACCGCCCTGGTCTGACATTCTATCCGGCGGACCCTGTGGCTTCTCTATCCGGCGTGGCCAATAGATCCGCCATCCCAAGCGCCCTCAAGCGGAGTTCGCCCTCCCTCCATCCCCGGCAAAAGCGGCATGTAACGCGCGAACGGCCCAAGGGTTCCAGAAGAAAATCCAAGGATGCCCGTTGCTTAGCGCGGTCTTTAGCCTTTCCGGGCGTGTGGGGTTCGTGTAATACTCGTGCTCGCCGCGATCGGTCGCTGGACCCCCAGTCGTACAGCCGACACCAGGCGCGGGTCTGCAAGACGCGCGGGCCAGAGACTTCGCCATGACCGACTGCTGTCCGTCGCGTTATTCCAATGTCCGATCCTGAGCACGCGCCGGTGATGGCTGCTCCGCCCCCGGAGGCGCGCCAGCGGAAGCCCGCCCTGGCCGAAGGCGAAAGCCGCTATCGGCTGCTGGTCGACGCGATCACCGACTACGCGATCTATTTGCTGGACCCCGAGGGCTACGTCTCCAGCTGGAATCCCGGCGCCGAGCGGTTCAAGGGCTACCAGGCTTCCGAGATCATCGGCGAGCACTTCTCGCGATTCTACACCGACGAGGAGCGCGCTCTGGAGGCGCCGGCGCTGGCGCTCAGGACGGCGGCTGCGGAGGGCCGTTTCGAGCGCGAGGGCTGGCGGGTCCGCAAGGACGGCGGCCGCTTCTGGGCCCATGTCATCATCGACGCGATCCGGGGGCCACAGGGCGAGTTGATCGGCTTCGCCAAGATCACCCGCGACTTGACCGAGCGGAAGGCCGCCGAGGGGGCCCTGCACCGCAGCGAGGAGCAGTTCCGGCTGCTGGTCCAGGGCGTGACCGACTACGCCATCTATCTGCTGGACCGCTCCGGGCGGGTGTCGAGCTGGAATGCCGGCGCCCGGCGGATCAAGGGCTATGAGGCCGCCGAGATCATCGGCGAGCACTTCTCCCACTTCTATACCGACGAGGACCGGCGGTCCGGCCTGCCCCAGCGCGGCCTCGAGACCGCCGCTCGGGAGGGCCGGATCGAGATCGAGGGCTGGCGGGTTCGGAAGGACGGCACGAGGTTCTGGGCCCATGTGATCATCGACGCCATCCGCGACGACCAGGGCGAGGTCATCGGCTTCGCCAAGATCACCCGCGACATCACCGA
>DATCFQ010000769.1:0-3811 GCA_036509495.1 Caulobacteraceae bacterium | reverse complement strand
GCGAGCGCTTCGGCGGCAAGGGCTATGACGACTCCATCGCCAGGGCCCGCATCGCTCAGGCCTTCGGCCGGCTGATCCGCCGCGCCGACGACAAGGGGGTTTTCGTCATGCTGGACGCCGCCGCGCCGACCCGGCTGTTCTCCAGCCTTCCCGAGGGCGTGACCCTGAGGCGCGTCGGGCTGGTCGAGGCCATCGAGGAGACCACGGCTTTCCTCGCCAGCTGAAAGTCTTTCGGTTTCAGTACTTTTCAGGCGCGCAGGATTTGCAGCCCGCTCGCCTGAATGTGACCGCAAGGCCGTCATCATCGCGTGCTATTGAGCTGTCAAAGGACGCGCATAACTCAGGGAGACGACGCCATGACCGATCCCACAGTCGAGCCCCGTTCCTTCCAGCCGGCCGAGCTGGTGGAGACCGCGCCTGACGCGGACCGCTGGGCCGAGGAGGCCCGGTCCTTCGATGCCGTCGCCTGTCGCGCCCTGATCCATCGGGTGCGCTGGCACACCGGTCTCACCCAGGTGGATTTCGCCGCCGCCTACCGCATCGACCTGGACCATCTGCGCGAACTCGAGCGTGGGCAGATCCAGGCCGACAGCGCCCTGATCGCCTATCTGACCGTCATCGACAGGGCGCCCGAGGTGGTTCGCGCCGCCCTGACCACCTGCTGACCGGTCGCTGACCGGGGCGTTCAGCATTCATCGCCCGCTGAACCGGGCGTTCAGCATTCATCGCCCGCTGAACCGGGCGTTCAGTATTCATTGTGAATCTGCCGGTCATCATGGCCCGCGTCGGGGTAACGCTACGAGGGAGGTCGCCATGGCGATCATCGTCCTGGTCGTGTTCCTTGCCGCCAGCGCCTTCTCGGCCTGGCTGGCCGTGAAGGTCGCCGAGAGCCTCTGACCCGCCGCGAGGCCGAGGCCAAGGCCGACGCCTGCGCTGCAGCTTGCCGCCGCCGTGTCACGCGCTTACCTCCTGCGAGTGGTCCACCCTGAGCGAGAAGCCGAATGAAGTGCCCCAACTGCGCCTCGGAACTTGCCGCCGCCAAGCGCGACGGCATCGAGGTCGAGGCCTGCCCGTCCTGCAACGGCATGTGGCTGAGCCAGCAGGAGCTGAACCAGCTCGAGGACGATGCTTACGATCTCGGGAAGAAGGGGACCCTGGTCTTCGATCCCGAGCCGTCGAGCCGCCGCTGCACGGTCTGCGACCAGGCGCTGAAGCGGTTCCACTACCGCGACTACGACCTGGAGCTGGAGTTCTGCGAAGCCGGCCACGGCTATTGGCTGGACGCCGGCGAGGACAAGCGGGTGCTGGAGCTGATGCGCAAGGAGGAGGCCAACCTCAAGCGCGCCTTCGGGGCCGAGGAGAGCTGGTCCTCGCATCTGCGCCACTGGCGCTCGCCGGGCTTCCTGGACCGTCTAAAGGGCCTGCTGGGCTGAGGCCGACCGCGCGCCCATTGGCGTCCGGCGCCCTTGGCGTACGATACCCGCTTGTCATCAGTGTTATAGTCTAGTAGAACACCATCGAGCCGGAACGGTTGGGCTCTTGCGGCCCCGATCGGCGAGGACAGCGGACGCGCGATGGATCCCGACTGGAACGATGGCCAACCGATCTACCGCCAGCTGCGCGACCGCGTGGTGGCCATGATCCTGGACGGCCAGCTGCGGGAGGGGGAGCCGTTGCCTTCGGTCCGCCAGGTCTCGGCCGAGTCACGGGTCAATCCTCTGACCGTGCTGAAGGCCTACCAGCAGCTGGTCGACGAATATCTGGTCGAGAAGCGCCGCGGGCTTGGCATGTTCGTGAGGTCCGGCGCCCGCGCCCTGCTGCTGAAAGGCGAGCGGGGCAAGTTCCTCGCCGACCAGTGGCCCCAGGTGCTGGCGACCATCCGGCGCCTGGGCCTCGACCCCCATCAATTGCTGGCGCAGGCGGACGAAGCTCAGAAAGGGACGGGCGATGGAGCCTGAAATCTGTATCAAGGCGCGAGGTCTTCGCAAGACCTATGGCGCCAAGGCGGCGCTGGACGGCGTGGACCTCGAGGTTTTCGAAGGCCGCATCCTGGGCCTGATCGGACCCAATGGCGCCGGCAAGAGCACCGCGCTGAACGCCATCCTCGGCCTTATCCCCCACGAGGGCGAACTGCGGGTGATGGGGCGCGACCCCTGGGCCGAGCGCGACGCGCTGATGCGCGATGTCTGCTTCATCGCCGACGTGGCGGTGCTGCCGCGCTGGATGCAGGTCAACCAGGCGCTCGATTACGTGCAGGGCGTGCATCCGCGCTTCGACCGCGCCAAGGCCGAGGCGCTGCTCGCCCGCACCCAGATCCCGCGCCGGGCCAGGGTGCGCGAGCTGTCCAAGGGCATGGTCACCCAGCTTCACCTGGCCCTGGTCATGGCCATCGACGCCAAGCTGCTGGTGTTGGACGAGCCGACGCTCGGCCTCGATCTGCTCTATCGCAAGTCGTTCTACGACTCCCTGCTCAACGACTATTTCGACCAGAGCCGGACCATCCTGGTCACCACCCACCAGGTGGAGGAGGTGCAGCACATCCTGACCGACCTCGCCTTCATCAATCACGGCCGCATCGTGCTGAGCTGCGCCATGGAGGCGTTCGAAGCCCGCTACCTGGAGGTCATGGTCGCTCCGGACGCCGCGCCCGCGGCGAGGGCGCTGGGTCCGCTCAGTGAGCGGCAGGTGTTCGGCCGCAGCCTCATGCTGTTCGACGGCGTGCCGCGCGACCAGGTGGCCGCGTTCGGCGAGGTCCGCACCGCCAGCATCGCCGATGTCTTCGTCGCGACGATGGGCGAGACGGCTCAGGCCCGCCCCCTGGAGACCGCAGCATGACCGCTTCCTCCGACGCCATCCTTGGCGAAGGCCTCGCCCTGCCGCCCCGCGCGCAGGAGGCGCTCGGCAAGACGCGGCCCTTCTACTGGTCTGTCCGGCGCGAGCTGTGGGAGAACCGGGCCATCTATCTGGCGCCGCTGATCGCGGCCGGCGTGGTGCTGTTCGGCGTCTGCCTGGGCCACCTGCATCTTCTGCACGTCCAGACCAGGAGCGCGCCGGACTTTCAGGGCATGGACGGCCACGGGGTGCGCCTCGGCATGCCGGCGATCGTCCCCTACCTCATTTCCGCCTTCGCGATCCTGGCGACCAGCCTGATCGTGGGGGTCTTCTACTGCCTGGCCGCGCTCAACACCGAGCGTCGTGATCGCAGCGTCCTGTTCTGGAAGTCGCTGCCGGTCTCGGACCTGACCACGGTGCTGTCGAAGGCGGTCGTGCCGGTGTTCGTCCTGCCGATCGTCGCCCTCGCGGTGATCTTCGCGACCCATCTGGCGATGCTGGCGATCGACCTCGTCTCGGCGGTAGTAGGCGGCGAGAGCGCCGCCGACGTCCTGGCGCGGTTGCCGCTCGGCCAGCTCTGGCTCGATCTGGGCTATGGCGCCCTCTTGCTGGGGCTGTGGTACGCGCCGGTGTGGGGCTGGCTGCTGCTGGTCTCGGCCTGGTGCAAGCGCATGACCTTCCTGTGGGGAGTGGGCCCGCCGCTCGCCCTCTGCCTGATCGAGCGCATGGCTTTCGGCACCGCCTACGCCTGGGCGCTGTTGCAGTCGCGGTTGGCGGTCGGCCTGGCCGGCGCCTTCTCCGAGCCGGCCCGCGACCACTTCTCGCTGCCCTGGCCTGACCCCTTGCCTTTCCTCGCCCATCCCGGGCCCTGGATCGGCATCGCCGTAGCCGGCGTGTTCCTCGCCGGTGCGGTGTGGCTGCGCCGCCGCCGCGAGCCGATCTAGAGCGCGTTCCGAAAAGTGGGAACCGGTTTTCGGAA
>DATCFQ010000768.1:0-5067 GCA_036509495.1 Caulobacteraceae bacterium | reverse complement strand
GCGGACCGCAGCCCTGCGGCAGCTCGGCAAGGCCGGCGGAGGCTGGGACAAGCTGGCGTTCATCGCGGCGTTCAAGATCACCATGCTGGAAGGCGTCGAGGTGGTCTTCATCGTCGTCGCCGTCGGAGCCGGCGGCGTAGGGCTGCTGGTCCCGGCCTGCATCGCGGCCTTCGCCGCCCTGCTCGTGGTGGTCCTCCTCGGCGTGGCCGTGCATCGGCCGCTGGCCAAGGTTCCCGAGAACACGCTGAAGTTCGCGGTCGGCGTGCTGCTGTCCGCATTCGGCGCCTTCTGGATCGGCGAAGGGCTGGGCGCACCCTGGCCAGGGCAGGATTGGTCGATTCTCGGCCTGATCGGCGGGTTCGCGATCGTGGCGGTGCTCGGCGTGCCTTGGTGCCGGTCTCAGGCGAGCGCGAGGCTGGCCAGGGCGGCGAGTTCGGAGCGGGCGCAATGAGCTGGTTGAAGTCTGGTCTCCGGGAACTGATCGGCCTCTTCATCGACGATGGCAGCTTCGCCCTGGCCATCGTCGTGTGGGTGGTGCTGGTTGGCCTTCTCGCCAGCCAGGTCACCGCGGCGCGGCCCTGGAGCGGACTGCTCCTGTTCCTGGGCCTGGCGGCCATCCTGGCGGAGAGCGCCGTGCGGCGGGCGCGCAAGTGACGTTCGCCAGCCCGCCTCAGACAAGGCCGACGACGTCGGCGATCGAGGCCAGCACCCGGGTTGGGCGATAGGGATAGAGGGCGACATCCGCCGCCTTGGTCGAGCCGGTGAGCACCAGGATGGTCTCCAGCCCAGCCTCGATGCCGGCGACCACGTCGGTGTCCATCCGGTCGCCGATCATCACCGTGCTCTCCGAATGCGCCTCGATCCGGTTCATGGCGCTGCGGAACATCATCGGGTTCGGCTTGCCGACGAAGTAGGGTTGCGCGCCGGTGGCCTTGGTGATCATGGCGGCGACCGAGCCGGTGGCCGGCAACGGGCCCTCCGACGACGGTGAGGTCACGTCCGGATTGGTGGCGATGAAGCGGGCTCCGGCCCCCACCAGCCGGATTGCGCGGGTGATCGCTTCGAACGAATAGGTGCGGGTCTCGCCCAGCACGACATAGTCGGGCGCGACGTCGGTCAGGGTGTAGCCGACCTCGTGCAGCGCCGTGGTCAGCCCCGCCTCTCCGATGACGAAGGCCGAGCCTCCCGCGAGTTGGGACGACAGGAAGTCCGCGGTCGCCAGCGCCGAGGTCCAGATCGATTCCTCCGGCGCCTGCAAGCCCGAGCGGACAAGCCGGGCGGCGAGGTCGCGGGGGGTGAAGATCGAATTGTTGGTGAGCACCAGGAAGCGGCGGCGCCGCTCGATCAGGCGGGCGAGGAAATCCGCCGCGCCCGGCAGGGCGTGACCCTCGTGCACCAGCACCCCGTCCATGTCGATCAGCCAGCACTCGGCCGGCGCGCGCGCGGTGGTCATCGACCCCTCCGGTCAGCGTGGTGAGTCTCGAGGGCGCCTTGTAGCGCCTTCGTGGGCCGGTGCACCTGTTTGCATGGCTCCGAACCCAGCGCCCTCACGGTCCTCCCGGAGGCAGGCCCGCGACGAGTTCGGCGACCAGGGGAGACCGGCGTCGAAACGCCGCCGCCGCATGGCGCACTTCGAGCGGCGGGATGGCGACGGCGAGCGGCAGGCGGGCCAGCTTGCCTTCGAGCGCCAGCTGGTCGGCGCCCCGCGCGAACAGGCAGGCGAAGCTGGCGCTTCCGGAAAGGTGCTCGACGATGGTCGCCAGATCGTCGCTGGTCAGGCCCGCCCGCCAATGGCGCACGCCGAGGGCCTCCAAGGCGGAGTCGACCTGCAGGCGCAGGTGGCTTTTTGCGGGCAACTGAACGAACGGGAACCCCTGGAGATCGGCTGGCGCGACCGACGCCCGCCCGGCCAACGGGTGCCCTCGGCCGACATAGAGGGCCAGGTCCTCGCGCCAGGCCACCACACTGCCGAGCTCCGCCACAGGTCCTCGCGAGAGGAAGAAGCCGATGTCGATCTCGTTGTCGGCGAGCCCGGAAACGACGCTCTCGAAGGACCGCCGCTCGAGTTCGAGGCCGACATCGGGGTGGGTGGCCCCGAACTGCGCCAAGCGGCCGGAAAGGCTCTCGGCGATGTAGCCATGAGCTGCGATCCTCAGCCGCGCCGGACCCGGCGCGGCCGGGCGTGCGACGGACAGCAAGTCATCGATCTCCGCAAGGATCTGTTTGGCGTGCCGGTAGGCCAGGAGGCCGGCCTCGGTCGGCTTGGAGGTCGCGCCCCGGCGACGGTCGAGCAGGGCGTAGCCGATCTGCCTCTCCAGGGCGCGCACGTGCTCGCTCACCGCCATCTGCGAGATGGACAGCCGCTCGGCGCAGGCGCGGAAGCTCCCCGCCTCGACGGCGCTGACGAAGACTTCGAGCTGGCGGAAGGTCAGACCTGCCATGGGCGCGATAATAAGGCTGGACCTTATCAGTCGCCAACCGCTGCCTTCGTTGCTTCCGATCGCGGCCGGACCCTAGGCTGCCGATCTGGCGCCCTCGGCGAGGATCAAATGGACGAAAAACTGCTGGATCCGAAGGGCAGGGCCTACGGCATGGAAGCGCCGAGCTTCGATGCAGTCCTGGCCCTGGTCGGCCCGGGAACCCAGGGCGGGGAGCTGTTGCGGCGATACTGGCAGCCGATCGCCCTGTCCTCCGAGGCCACCGATCTGCCCAAGCTCATCCGACGGCTCGGCGAGGACCTGATCCTGTTCCGCAACAAGGCCGGCGAACCTGGCTTGCTCTATCCCCGCTGCGCGCACCGGGGGACGAGCCTGCTCTACGGGCGCGTCGAGGAAGACGGCATCCGCTGCTGCTATCACGGCTGGAAGTTCGGCAACCAGGGTCAGTGCCTCGACCAGCCCTGCGAGCCGGATGGAGGGCGCTTGCGGGACCGCTATCGCCAGCCCTGGTATCCCGTGGTGGAGGCCTATGGCGCGATCTTCGCCTACCTCGGACCGCCGCAGAAGCAGCCGCTGTTTCCGACCTTCTCCTGCTTCGAGGGGCTGGGCGAGGACGAGGAGATCGTGGCGGAGTGGTTCAGCGCGCACGGCGAGATCTCGCCGTTCCCGCTCGATCATAACTGGTTCCAGGTCTACGAGAACGCCGCCGACCACTACCACGTGCCGATCCTTCACAGCCTGATCAGCGGCAACCAGTTCGCCGATCCCAGGCTGACCAGCAAGATCCCCGAAATCTGGTGGGCGTTCTCCGAAGCCGGCGATTCCATCCTCACCTACAGCAAGCGCGTCCTGGACGAGTCCGGCGACGTCTGGATGCGGATCGAGCAGGGCATCATCCCCAATCTTCTCGCTCTGCCGCCGTTTTTCGAGGACGGCGACTGCCAGTCGGTGACCGCTTTCGTGCCGATCGACGACACCAACTGCATGCCGATGGACATCCACCGGCGCCCCAAGGGCTTCCGCATGCCGGAGATGGCCGGCGGCGCATTCGGCGACGGATCGGGAAACAAGCCGTGGAGCGAAATGACGCTGGAGGAACACCAGCGCCACCCGCTCGACTACGAGGCCCAGTCCAGCCAGGGCAAGATCACCTTCCACGCCCAGGAGCACCTGGCCACCAGCGACGGCGGCGTCGCCATGCACCGGCGCCTGTTCAAGGCGCAGTGCCAGATCGTGGCCGAAGGCGGGGACCCGGTCGGGGTCGCCTTCACCGAAAGGGATCGCTGCCGCAAGATCGAGGCCCGGTCCTGGATGGTCGCCGCGGACAGCGGAGGCTAGGCCGCCTTGTGGGCCTCGGCCTGGCGGGCGATCTGGCCGATCTTGCGGGCGCTCTCGGCGTCGTGCGGGGCGAAGATCACCACGCGAAGGCTGGGCGCGCCCTCGACCACATAGGAGGTGTGCTCGAAGGTGATGCCGCCGAGCTGGGGGTGCTTGAGCAGGTGCACCCCCTCCGAGCGGGTGCGGATTTCGGGGCTGCGCCATAGTTCTCGGAAGGTGGGCGAGACCTCGCTCATCTCCTCGATCAGGGCGTCGAAGGAGGGGTCGCCGGCGGCCTGGCTGTAGTCGACCCTGAGCTTGGCGGTGATCCGCCGGGCCATGGAGGCGAACTCTGCCGGATCCTCCTGGTACTCGGGGCTGGTCATCAGGATACGGATCAGGTTGCGCTGCTCGAGGCTGAGCACCCCATAGTCGCGGAAGCAGCGGGTGACCATGTCGTTCCAGTAGATCACGTCCCAGCGAGGGTTGATGACCTCGGCCGGCAGGTTCAGGGCGTCGAGGGTCCGCTTGACGGTTTCGGGGACTTCCTCGACCCGGGCGGCCTGCAGCGGCGCGGGGCGGTTCTGGGCCAGGGAGAACAGATAGTCGCGCTCCTCGCCCGAGAGGCGCAGGGTGCGGCTCAGGCTCTCCAGCACCCGGTCGGAGGCGCGCACGTCGCGACCCTGTTCGAGCCAGGTGTACCAGGTGGCCGAAAGGCCGGCCAAGGCGGCCACGTCCTCGCGCCTCAGACCCGGGGTGCGCCGGCGCCCGCCCGCCGGCAGTCCGACCAGCTGGGGCGACAGCCGCGCCCGGCAGCTCTTCAGGAACTCCGAAAGCTGCGCTCTTTGCGCGGCGCTGGTCATGTTCATCTGGCGGCCTCCCCGGTCGCAACATAGCAGTTCGATGCTAGTAGTGCAGCTGCGGTTTGCAGGATTCACCGGCGTACTTCCAAGGGAGAAGCAATCATCAGGGACCTTGATCAATGCGGGCGCCCTGACTACCAGCACTCAGGTTTGGATTGCTCCGGCGGACATGATCTGCCACCTCGGCGGCGCTCGCGGATGGGCCAGGGCAAGGCGGGGAGACGCCGATGAAGCGGAGCGAGGAGCGGATCCTGACCACGCACGTGGGCAGTCTGCCTCGGCCCAAGGCGCTGACCGATCTCGGCGGCTACATCAAGGGCGCGCCCAAGGATCCCGAGGCCTATGCCCGCGAGCTGAAGGCCTCCGTCGCCGAGATCGTGAAAAAGCAGGCCGCGGTGGGCCTCGACATCATCAACGAGGGCGAGTTCGGCAAGGAGAGCTGGGCCAAC
>DATCFQ010000767.1:0-7785 GCA_036509495.1 Caulobacteraceae bacterium | reverse complement strand
AAGAACAAGGTCATGCGCCATATACGCCAGGCCAATAGCCGGGCGGCGGCGCGGCGCAACGTCGCCCACCACTATGATCTGTCCACAGACCTCTACCGCCGGTTCCTCGACGCCGACATGCAGTATTCCTGCGCCTATTTCTCCCATCCGGGCATGACGCTGGAGGAGGCCCAGGCCGCCAAGAAGGCCCACATCGCGGCCAAGCTCGACCTCCGGCCCGGTCTTCGGGTGCTCGACATCGGGTGCGGATGGGGCGGCATGGCGCTGACCCTCGCCCGCGACTACGGCGTGGACGTCACCGGCATCACCCTGTCGCAGGAGCAGCTGCTGATCGCCCGGCAGCGGGCCAGCGACACGGGCCTGGCCGATCGCGTCCGGTTCGAGCTGATCGACTATCGCGACGTGGAAGGGGTCTTCGACCGCATCGTTTCGGTGGGCATGTTCGAGCATGTCGGGGTTCCCAACTATGCCCCGTTCTTCGAGCGCGTGGCGGAACTGCTCGCCGACGATGGCGTGGCCCTGGTCCATTCCATCGGCTGCAAGGACCCGCCCGGCGTGTCGGACCCCTTCATCCGCAAATACATCTTCCCCGGCGGCTTCATTCCCAGTCTGTCGCAGGTCACCCCGGCGATCGAGCCGACCGGTCTGTGGGTCACCGACATCGAAGTGCTGCGCCTGCACTACGCGGAAACCCTGCGACACTGGCGCGAACGCTTCGCCGCCGAGCGCGAGGCCATCGCGGCCGTCTATGACGAGCGCTTCTGCCGCATGTGGGAGTTCTATCTGGCGATCAGCGAACTCGGCTTCCGGGCCGGATCGTGCATGGTCATGCAGATGCAGCTCACCAAGCGCGTCGACGTCCTGCCCACCGCCCGGAACTACATGGTCGAGGTCGAAGCGGCGGGCGCGATGGTCGCCCAGCCACGCCGCCGCCGCGCCGGGGCAGAGGCGATCGCAAGACACTGATCTGAACCCGCTCCGAGGCGCCAACCTGCTGCACGGCCATCATCTCGAATATGAATTGGCCGGCGCCACCGTCGGAAACGAGGTCGAGCGCAGCTTCTCCCGCCCCCCAACTGCCGCTACAACCGCAACCGCTGTCCCCTGATCGCGCCATCTCACCAGGGAGGTGCAGTCCATGCTCCTGCACCGAATTGCCGCCGAGCGTCCGCCCAGCCCCGGCCGGCTCAGGACGCCGCGGGAACGGCGGCCTGGGGCGCGGATTGACTCGCCGATGACAAACATCGCCGGCCTGCCCCTGCCTCTCAGCTTCGCGCCGATGGAGGCGAAGCTCGTGGCCGACCTGCCCTCAGATCCGGGCTGGCGCTTCGAGCCCAAGTGGGATGGTTTCCGCTGCCTGGCGTTCCGCGGCGGGGACCAAGTCGATCTTCGCGCCAAGTCGGGCAAGCCTCTCGCCCGGTATTTTCCGGACGTTCAAGCGGCCCTGATGGCGCTGCCGGTGGATCGCTTCATCCTCGACGGCGAACTGACCATCCCGGTGAACGGCGAACTCTCCTTCGACGCCCTGCAGATGCGGCTGCATCCGGCCGAGAGCCGGGTGCGCAAGCTGGCGGCCGAGAACCCCGCTGCGTTCGTGCTGTTCGACTGTCTGCTGGACGCCAGGGGCCAAAGCCTGGCGGACGCGCCCCTGTCCCGGCGTCACGCCGCCCTGGAAGCCGTGTTCAAACGCTTCAAGGAGCCCGAACACGTGCGGCTCTCCCCGGGGACCGAAGACGTCGCCGAGGCCAGGAGGTGGCTGGCCAGGACCGGCGCCGCCTTGGACGGGATCGTCGCCAAGCGGCTCGATGGGCCCTACGCCTCAGGCGAGCGGGCGATGCTGAAAATCAAGCGCTTGCGCACCGCCGATTGCGTGGTCGGCGGGTTCCGCTACGAGCGCGACAGCCGGCAGGTGGGATCTCTGCTGCTGGGCCTCTATGACGACGCCGGCAAGCTCGACCACGTGGGCTTCACCTCCGCCATTTCCGACGCCGAGCGCCCCGGCCTCACCGCCAAGCTCGAGCGCCTGGCCGGCGGCCCGGGCTTCACCGGCGACGCGCCCGGAGGCCCCAGCCGCTGGAGCAACGGCCGCTCCGCCGAGTGGACCCCGCTGAAGACCGAACTGGTGGTCGAGGTCCGCTACGACCACGTCACCGGCGAGCGCTTCCGGCACGGGACCACGCTGCTGCGCTGGCGGCCCGACAAGGCGCCCGGACAGTGCACCCTGGCCCAGCTCCGTTCGGAGTCCGCCTGCCTGCTGGGCGAGGCCTTGCGCTCCTAGTCTGTCTCCAGGCCGCCGGATTCGACACGGGGGTCGAACCCGGCGAAGGGATTGGACGGCTCGACGTCCGGGCGCTCGTCCCGGCAATCTAGAACCGGTAGCTGACCCCCACGCGCAAATTGGAATCGTGCAGCGAGATGCGGCGGTCGTTCCATTCGGCGCCATCGCCGGCGTAGGTCTGGTGGCCATAGCCGTCATAAAGATATTCGGCGCGGACCAGCAGGTGCGAACCGACCGCGTGTTCGACGCCGGCGCCGATATTGTAGCCGGAGACGGTCTTGGAGCGGCTGTAGGTGAAGATCAGCGGCGCCGTAGGCGTGGCGGCGTTGTAGCAGTCGCCGATCAGGTCGAGCTGGGTCTTGGCCACGCTGTAGCCGCCGGCCACGTAGAACAGGTTGTCGCCCGAGGTCATGCCGGCGCGTACACGCACGTGGCCGTTCAGGGTCTGTTTCAGGTTGTTGTAGGTGGTGAAGGAGTCGTGGGCCGAGGTGAAGCAGCCGTCCACGGCGGTGCAGGCGATCACGGAGCGGGTCTTGTTGGCGTCCATGAGGTCGCCTTCCAGGCCCAGGACCAGGCCGCCCATGCGAGCGTTGAAGCCGACCAGGCCGCCGAAGGCGAAGGCGGTCCTGCTGGCGTGGTCGCTCTGCAGCACGTCGGCCGTATCCCCGGGCAAGGCGAAGCTGGCGCTGCCCAACTGGGCCCCGGCGAGGACGCCGACATAGGCGCCGTTCCAGTTCGCGGTCGGCTGGGCGGCGGCGACGCCGGCCATGGCGAGAGCGCCAACGCCGGCGGCGGTCACGAGGAAGGTCTTCATCAGCATTTTCTGGTCCTTGAGCTGGCTCTATCCACCGAGGGTCGAAGGTCTTGGCAGGCGTACGCGTCGGTGGGATCGCGGCGCCCCCAGGTCCGATCAGGGACGTGTCCATCACCGAAAGCGGCCTCGCAAATCCTGCGACGGACTCCTGCCGACAGCCTGTGACCGTGGTCACGGTCCTGTCAGTCTGCTGCGAACTCTGCTCCGCCATGGATCCTCTGCTTTGGGGGAATTCCTCGCAATTTCAGGCGCAAAGGGGCCGAGATCGCGCACGATATCCACAACAACTCCGCCGCATAGGGTAGTTTCGACCTGGATCTGAGTAGCGAATTTCAGAGCATGGCCAGGGTAAGCCGCCGCCGCCACAGGCCGCTACTGCATATGACAATGCGTCCGAGCCGCCAACACCAGGGATCTCGAGAGCTTGCAAAACCTGAAGTCACGATCAAAAGCTTGAACCTGTGCGGCCCGTCCGGCCGGTCGGATCTGCAACTTCGAGGATCTTCCCCGATGAGGGCGCCTGAGAAGCAAGGTCTCTACGACCCTCGAAACGAACATGACTCCTGTGGCGTCGCCTTCATCGCCAACATAAAGGGCCACAGGTCCCACGACATCGTCACGCGCGGCCTGCAGATCCTGCTGAACCTGGATCACCGCGGCGCGGTTGGAGCCGACCCGTTCATGGGCGACGGCGCCGGCTGCCTGATCCAGATCCCCGACGCCCTGATGCGGGACTGGGCCCAGGCCGAGTCCATCGATCTGCCCGCGCCAGGCGACTACGCCGTGGCCATGTGCTTCCTGCCGCAGGGCGAGGACGCGCGCGAGGTCGCCATCGGCCAGTTCGAACACTTCATCCGCGTGGAGCGTCAGTGGTTGCTGGGCTGGCGGGACGTGCCGACCAACACCACCGGTCTTGGCCAGGCAGTGATGGATCAGACCCCGGTGATCAAACAGGCGATCATCGCCCGCGGGCCGAATGTCGCCGACCAGGACGCCTTCGAGCGCAAATTGCTGGCGATCCGCAAGCAGACGCAGAATCCCCTTGCCGAACTGGCGCTGAAGCATGGCCAGCCCGAGCTTGCCGATTTCTACATGCCGTCGTTCTCGACACGAACCATCGTCTACAAGGGCCTGCTGCTGGCCGGCCAGGTGGGAAGTTTCTACGAGGACCTGCGCAACCCCCTGACCCAGTCGGCCCTGGCGCTGGTGCACCAGCGCTTCTCCACCAACACCTTCCCATCGTGGCGGCTGGCGCACCCCTACCGGTTCATCGCCCACAACGGCGAGATCAACACCGTGCGCGGCAACGTCAATTGGATGAACGCGCGCCGGCGGACCCTGGAGTCCGACCTGCTCGGGCCCGATCTCGACAAGATGTGGCCGCTGATCCCGCACGGCCAGTCCGACACCGCCTGCCTGGACAATGCGCTCGAGCTGCTGCTGGCCGGCGGCTATCCGCTGGCCCATGCGGTGATGATGCTGATTCCCGAGGCGTGGGCGGGCAATCCGCTGATGGATCCCAAGCGCAAGGCCTTCTACGAATACTACGCCGCCCTGATGGAGCCCTGGGACGGACCGGCGGCGATCGCGTTCACCGACGGCCGCCAGATCGGCGCCACGCTCGACCGCAACGGCCTGCGTCCCGCGCGCTTCATCGTGACCGACGACGATCACGTGATCATGGCGTCGGAGTCCGGCGTGCTGCCGGTCGCGGAGGACAGCATCACCCGCAAGTGGCGGCTGCAGCCCGGCAAGATGCTGCTGATCGACCTGGAGCAGGGCCGCATCATCGAGGATGAGGAGATCAAGCGCGACCTCGCCGCGGCCGAGCCCTACGACGACTGGCTGCTGCAGACCCAGGTCAAGCTGGCCGATTTGCCCGACCTTTTGGGCCAGAGCCCGCCCACCGCCCGTGATCCGGCGGTCCTGCTCGATCGTCAGCAGGCCTTCGGCTACACCCAGGAGGATCTTCAGTGCTTCCTGGACCCGATGGCCCGCAGCGGGGACGACCCGATCGGCTCCATGGGCACGGACACGCCCATTGCGGTGCTGTCGAACAAGCCAAGACTGCTGTTCGATTACTTCAAACAGAACTTCGCCCAGGTCACCAATCCGCCCATCGACCCGATCCGCGAAGAGCTGGTGATGTCGCTGGTGTCGATGATCGGCCCACGGCCCAACCTCCTCGGCCACCACGCCGGGACCCATAAGCGCCTGGAGGTGTCCCAGCCGGTGCTCGCCAACGCCGACCTGGAGAAGATCCGCTCGATCTCCGAGCTGCTGGACCGCGCCTTCCGCACCGCCACCCTGGACGCGACCTGGGCCGCGGACGAAGGCGCGCAAGGGTTGGAACGAGCGCTGGAGCGGATGTGCTACGCCGCGACCGACGCGGTGCTGGCCGACAACAACATCCTGATCCTCTCCGACCGGGCCGCCTCGGCCGACCGCATTCCGATACCGTCCCTGCTGGCCACCGCCGCGGTGCATCACCACCTGGTGCGCCAGGGATTGCGCATGCAGACCGGCCTGGTGGTCGAGACTGGCGAGGCGCGCGAAGTCCACCATTTCTGCGCCCTGGCCGGCTATGGGGCCGAGGCGGTCAATCCCTATCTCGCCTTCGAGACGCTGGAGCAGCTGCGGGTGCAGACGGCCATGCCGCTGAAGGCCTCCGAGGTGCAGAAGAACTACATAAAGGCGATCGGCAAGGGCGTGCTGAAGGTGATGTCCAAGATGGGCATCTCGACCTACCAGTCCTATTGCGGCGCCCAGATCTTCGACGCCGTGGGACTGACCTCCGAGTTCGTCGAAAAGTACTTCACCGGCACCGCCACCACCATCGAGGGGATCGGTCTGCAGGGGATCGCCGAAGAGGCCGTGCGCCGGCACGCGAACGCCTATGGCGACAACCCGATCTACCGCAACATGCTGGACGTGGGCGGGGCCTACGCCTTCCGCCTGCGCGGCGAGGAACACGCCTGGACCCCCCATTCGGTGGCCAGGCTGCAGCATGCGGTGCGCGGCGCGCTGCCGGACGAATACGCCGCCTTCGCCGACAGCATGAACGAGCAGAGCGAGCGGCTGCTCACCATCCGCGGCTTGATGCAGTTCCGTTTCGCTCCCGAGCCGCTGGCCCTGGACGAGGTCGAGCCGGCCGCCGAGATCGTCAAGCGCTTCGCCACGGGAGCGATGAGCTTCGGCTCCATCAGCCGCGAGGCCCACACCACCCTGGCCATCGCCATGAACCGCATTGGCGGACGCTCCAACACGGGCGAAGGCGGGGAGGAATCGGACCGCTACCAGCGCCTGCCGAACGGTGATTCCATGCGTTCGGCGATCAAGCAGGTCGCCTCGGGCCGCTTTGGCGTCACCGCCGAGTATCTGGTCAACGCCGACGACATCCAGATCAAGATGGCCCAGGGCGCCAAGCCCGGAGAAGGCGGACAGCTCCCTGGCCACAAGGTCGACCGGAACATCGCCCGGGTGCGCCACTCCACGCCCGGCGTGGGGCTGATCTCGCCGCCGCCACACCACGACATCTATTCCATCGAAGACCTGGCCCAGCTCATCCACGACCTGAAGAACGTCAATCCCAAGGCGCGGATCTCGGTGAAGCTGGTCTCCGAGGTCGGCGTCGGCACCGTCGCCGCCGGAGTCTCCAAGGCGCGCGCCGACCATGTCACCATTTCCGGATTCGAGGGCGGCACCGGCGCCTCGCCGCTGACCTCGCTCACCCACGCCGGCTCTCCGTGGGAGATCGGCCTGGCCGAGACCCAGCAGACCCTGCTGCTCAACGGCCTTCGGGGCCGCATCGCCGTGCAGGTGGACGGCGGCGTGCGCACTGGAAGGGACGTGGCCATAGGCGCCCTGCTCGGCGCGGACGAGTTCGGCTTCGCCACCGCCCCGCTGATCGCGGCGGGCTGCATCATGATGCGCAAGTGCCACCTCAACACCTGCCCGGTGGGCGTGGCCACCCAGGATCCGGTGCTGCGGGCGCGCTTCACTGGACAGCCCGAGCACGTCATCAACTATTTCTTCTTCGTCGCCGAGGAGCTGCGCCAAATCATGGCCAGGCTGGGCCTGCGCACTCTGGACGAGATGGTCGGCCGGGTGGACCTGCTCGATGTGCGCCCCGCCGTCTCGCACTGGAAGGCCAGGGGCGTGGACCTGTCCAGGCTGCTGCATCAGCCCTCGGTCGCCTCGGGAGTGGCGGTCCGCAACAGCGAGCGGCAGGACCATGGACTCGAGCGGGCGCTGGACCTGCAGCTGATCGCCGCCGCCCAGCCGGCGCTGGACGACGGCAAGCCGGTGCGGCTCGAGCATCCGATCCGGAACGTCAACCGCACCGTCGGCGCCATGCTGTCGGGCGAGGTGGCGCGGCGCCATGGACATGCGGGGCTGCCCGCCGACACCATCGTGGTGCGCTTCCGCGGTTCCGCCGGGCAGAGTTTCGGCGCGTTCCTGGCTCACGGCGTGGCGCTGGAGCTCAGCGGCGACGCCAATGACTACGTCGGCAAGGGGTTGTCGGGCGGGCGGGTGGTGGTCCGCCAGCCGCTGCAGTCCCGGCGCGACCCGACCCGCAACATCATCGTCGGCAATACCGTGCTCTACGGGGCGATCGCCGGGGAGGCCTATTTCGAGGGCGTGGCGGGCGAACGCTTCGCCGTGCGTAATTCAGGCGCCGTCGCGGTGGTCG
>DATCFQ010000766.1:0-3349 GCA_036509495.1 Caulobacteraceae bacterium | reverse complement strand
AGCGCTTCGCCGACCGTGCGCGAGAACGCCAGGGGTTCGGCGCCAAGTGTCGCCTTGCGAAGCCGCAGGACGCAGGCGTGCGCCATCTCGGTCCGCACCAGGGCGCGCAGCGCCTCGGTGTCCAGGTCGGCCACGTCCAACGCCTTCAACCACGACTCGCCGGCCATGACCGCCCTCCGCAAGCGGCGTGAAGCTTGGGCGATTACGGTTAATCAAGACCAAAGACCTGACCCCGCTGGCGCCAACGTCGGGCCTTCATCGGCCCTAGTAGGGTGGGGATTGGCGGAGGCGTTCGTTCCGCGCCGCAGAGGCCCACCACGCGAGGTCATCGGCGACACGGCGGAAGGCCTTCTGCACCACGCGGCCGGTTTCGCCGATCGGCGCGCCTTGCGCGTCCAGGGTCTCGGCGATAGGCCCCACGGCCACCGTGCTGGAGACGACGACCATGCCCATCTCCGACAGGATGGGATGCCAGGCCGAGCTCGCGCGAGCGCCGGACAATCGACCCGGCGAATAGCTGACGATGGCGGCGGGCCGCCAGAACCATTCTTCCAGGAAGTGGTCGGTGAGGTTCTTCAGGCCGGGCTGCGGCCCCCAGTTGTACTCGCCGATGACGAACACGAAGGCGTCCGCCGCGCGGATCTTGCGGGCGAGATCCTGCATCGCCTGCGGGGCGGAACCCGAGGGATATTCCTTGTACATCCGGTCAAGGATCGGGAGGCCGACCTCGCGCGCGTCGATCAGCTCCGCCACCGCGCCGCGGCTGCGAAGCTCGGTGGTGACGAAGTTCGCCATACGGATGCCGACGCGCTCGGCGCGGTAAGAGCCGTAAAAGACCAGCACGTTGTCCGCCATCGGTTGCGTTCCTTCTGAACCCTCGCTGCGGCCGTGGCCGATCCCGGCCAAGACCCCGGCGCTTCTGCATCCTTCGGCCCAACCCAATGGGCGCGGACTCAACTAGGCCCAGGCGCTGAACATGTCTCCGGTTCAACGCCAAGACCAAGGCCGACTGAGGATCAGCGACTGGACCATCACCGAGATGTCCTCGACCCTGGCGCTGAAGCTGCGGACCGGGCAGATCACCCTGGAGCAGCGCGCCGGGGCCTTGGCGATGTTCAACGCGCTGACGGCGGACAGCTTCACGGTGCTGCGGCTGAACGGCGCCCATTTCCGCACAGCCGCGAGATATGTCGATCGACATGACCGTGGACTGCGCGCCGGCGACGCCCTGCATCTGGCGATCGCTTCCGACCATGGCGCCACCGTCTGGACGCTCGATCGCCGCCTAACGGAGGCTGGCCTCGCGCTTGGCGTGCCGGTGCGATTGCTGGAATGATCTGGCCGACGCCTGGCTTTCAGCCCACTCCTCGCCCGCGCGCCCCGCCTACTCCCACTCGATCGTCCCCGGCGGCTTGGAGGTCACGTCGTAGACCACCCGGTTGATGCCGCGCACCTCGTTGATGATGCGGGTGGCGGCGCGGCCGAGGACATCCCAGGGAAACTCGAAGAAGTCGGCGGTCATGCCATCGGTGGAGGTGACGGCGCGGAGGGCGCAGACCTCGTCATAGGTGCGCGCGTCGCCCATCACGCCCACAGTGCGCACCGGCAGGAGCACGGCGAAGGCCTGCCAGATCTCGTCATAGAGCCCGGCCTTGCGGATCTCATCCAGGAAGACGGCGTCGGCCTTCTGAAGCACGGCGACGCGCTCCTTGGTCACCTCGCCGGGGATGCGGATGGCCAGGCCCGGGCCCGGGAAGGGATGGCGGCCGACGAAGGGCGCGGGCAGGCCCAGCTCGCGGCCGAGGGCCCGCACCTCGTCCTTGAACAGCTCGCGCAGCGGCTCGACCAGCTTCAGCTTCATGGCCTCGGGCAGGCCGCCGACATTGTGGTGGCTCTTGATCACCGCCGAGGGCCCGCCCCGCGCCGAGACGCTCTCGATCACGTCCGGATAGAGGGTGCCCTGGGCCAGGAAGGCGGCGCCCTCGATCTGGCTGGCCTGCTGGTCGAACACCTCGACGAACATCCGGCCGATGATCTTGCGCTTGCTCTCAGGGTCGGAGACGCCCTTCAGCGCGCCCAGGAACTGGTCCGACGCCTCGACGTGGATCAGCGGGATGTTGAAGTGGTCGCGGAACAGGGTGACCACCTGCTCGGCCTCGTTCTGGCGCAGCAGGCCGTGGTCGACGAAGACGCAGGTCAGCTGCTCGCCGATCGCCTCGTGGATCAGCACCGCCGCCACCGAGGAATCGACCCCGCCCGAGAGGCCGCAGATCACCCGGCCCTGGCCCACCTGCTGGCGGATGCGCTGCACCGACTCCTGGCGGAACGAGGCCATGGTCCAGTCCCCGGAAAGGCCGGCGATCCGGTGGGTGAAGTTGCGCAGGATCAGGGCGCCGCGCGGGGTGTGGGCCACCTCGGGATGGAACTGGATGCCGTAGATGCGCCGGCCTTCATCGGCGATGACGGCGAAGGGCGAGCCCTCGGAGGTGGCGGCCACCTCGAAGCCCAGCGGCACGGCGGTGATCTTGTCGCCGTGGCTCATCCACACGGTCTCGGTGTCGCCGACCTCGCCAAGGCCCGCCAGCAGAGGCGAGTCCCGCTCGATGCGGATCTCGGCCCGGCCGAACTCGCGGGCGTGGCCGCTCTCCACCGCCCCGCCCAGGGCGTCGCAGAGCGCCATCTCGCCGTAGCAGATGCCCAGCACGGGCACGCCCAGATCCAGCACGCCCTTGGGGATCTTGGGGCTTTCGGCCTCGTGGGCGCTGGCCGGGCCGCCGGAGAGGATCACCGCCTTGGGGGCGAAGGCCCCCAGCATGTCGCCCACGCGGTCGTAGGGGTGGATCTCGCAATAGACGCCGCTCTCGCGGACGCGGCGGCCGATCAGCTGGGTGACCTGGCTTCCGAAGTCGACGATGAGGAGGCGGTCGTGCTGCGGCGCTGTCATGGCGAGCCCATAGGGCAGAATCGGCCCGGGGTCACGGGGCCCGCTCCAGCAGGGCGACGAAGAAGCCGTCGGTGTCGCCGGAACGGGGCGAGAGGCGGAGGAATCCGCCAGGCGTGAGGCGGCCCTGCAGCATCTGCAGGCCATCAGGCGTCGCCAGGCCCGAAGCCTCGATCGCCGCGAGCACCGAGATCGCCTGGAATTCCGGGGCGTCGGCCAGGAAGGCAGAGACCTGGTCCTCATTCTCCTCGGCGAGCAGCGAGCAGGTGACATAGACGATGCGGCCGCCGGGCTTGGTCATCTTGCGCGCCTGGGCCAGCACGGCCTTCTGCTCGCCGATGCGGCGCTCGAGCTGGGCGGGCTGCAGCCGCCACTTGGCGTCCGGATGCCGGCGCCAGACGCCCGAGC
>DATCFQ010000765.1:0-3821 GCA_036509495.1 Caulobacteraceae bacterium | reverse complement strand
AGCGGCCTGCACCCGCTGGACCTGTTCAGCTATGGCGCCACCGGCTTCTCGCTCGGCCCGTCCATCAGCGCGCCGATCCTCGGCCGCGGCCAGCTCGAGGCCAAGGTGCTGATGGCCCAGGACACCGCGCGGGCCGCCTACGCCAACTACCAGCAGGTGGTGCTCAGCGCCTTCGTGCAGGTGTCCGACGCCCTGCAGGCCATCGCCCACGACGACCAGGCCCTGGCCCTGGCCCAGAGTGAATTCGCCTCTTCGAGCGATGCGCTGAGGCTGCAGCGGTTGCGCTACCAGGATGGCAAGGTGGGCCTCCTGCCCGTGCTCGACGCCCAGCGCAGCTACACCCGATCCAGCATCGCCACCGCCCGGGCCAAGGCCCAGCGGCTGCAGGACACCGCCGCCCTGCTCTATGCGGTCAGCCGCAACTGGAACCGCGGGGCCACCACCGAGCCCCAGCGCACCGACCTCGCGGCGATCGCCGAACCCGGCCTGAGGAAGTGGCCCCAGAAGGTGTTCGAGGGCGAGCCCAAGGCGAAGTAGCAGCGCTCTCGGGATCCTCTCCCCCTGCGGGAGAAGGTCGCGTCAAGCGATGTTGACCCCAGATTAACCATGAACGCCCGATGCTCCGGACCCAGGTCCGGATTGCATCATGCCCCAAGCCCTCGCCCGCGCTCTCGTCGAGCCGCCGATCGACTCCCCGCCGCTGCGGGACTTCCGATCGCCGCGGGCGGATCTGGACGGCAAGACGGTGCTGATCACCGGCGGCACCGGCTCGTTCGGCAAGGCCTTCGCGCGGATAGTCTGCGAGGAGTTCTCCCCGAAGAAGCTGATCGTCTTCTCGCGCGACGAACTGAAGCAGTACGAGATGGCCCAAGCCTTCCCGCCCGAGCGCTACCCGTTCATGCGCTATTTCATCGGTGACGTGCGCGACGCAGAACGGCTGCGGATGGCGCTTCGGGGCGTCGACTACGTGATCCACGCCGCGGCCCTGAAACAGGTGCCGACCGCCGAATACAATCCCTTCGAGTGCATCAAGACCAACGTCATGGGCGCCGAGAACGTGGTCAACGCCTCGATCGCCTGCGGGGTGAAGCGGGTGGTGGCCCTGTCCACCGACAAGGCGGCCAATCCGATCAATCTCTACGGCGCCTCCAAGCTGGCCGCCGACAAGATTTTCTGCGCCGCCGAGGCCATGGCCGGCGACGCCGGGACCCGCTTCAGCGTGGTCCGCTACGGCAATGTGCTGGGCTCGCGCGGCTCGGTGGCGCCCTTGTTCCGCCGGCTGGCTGCCGAGGGCGCCCTGGACCTGCCGATCACCGATCCGCGCATGACCCGCTTCTGGATCACCCTGGATCAGGGGGTGAACTTCGTCCTCTCCAGCCTGGAGATGATGCGCGGCTCGGAGATCTTCGTGCCCAAGATCCCCTCCACCCGCACCGCCGACCTGGCCATTGCGGTCGCCCCGAACCTTCCGCACCGCATGGTCGGCATCCGCCCGGGCGAGAAGCTGCACGAGGTGATGGTCCCCGAGGACGACGCCCGCTCGACCATCGAGATGTCGGACCGCTACGTCATCCTGCCCAGCGGCCACCTGCTGCGCCGGACCGACTATCTGGACGCCGGCGGCCGCCCGGTCGACGACGGCTTCTCCTATGCCTCGGACCGCAACCCCGAGCCGCTGGATGCCCGGGGCCTGCAAGAACTGCTGGCCATGGCGATGGCGCGGGAGGGGACTTAGAGCGGGTTGAAATCACGCTGATTCATCAAACCCCCGCTCACCCCGGCGAAGGAGGCCGGGGTGAGCGGAATGAAATAGGCAAGCCGCTCAACTAGATCTCAAGGCGCCTAGCCCGTCTGCGCCTGGCTTTCCCCTTCCCCGCCCCTGACCGCGCCTCGACGGCCAGCGCCGTCTCGAACGTCGCCTCGGTCTTGGCCTTGATCTCGTCCACGGTCACCTGGGGAGCCAGCTCGATCAGCTTCACCCCGCCGTGCCTCTTGTCGATCTCGAACACGGCGAGGTCGGTGACCACCAGGTCGACCACCTTGGCGCCGGTCAGCGGCAGGGTGCAGGCCTCGAGGAACTTGGGGCCGCCGGTCTTCTCGCAGTGCTCCATCAACACCACCACGCGCCGGACCCCGGCGACCAGGTCCATGGCGCCGCCCATGCCCTTCACCATCTTGCCCGGGATCATCCAGTTGGCGAGGTCGCCGTTCTCGGCCACCTGCATGGCGCCCAGGATCGACAGGTCGATGTGGCCGCCGCGGATCATCGCGAAGGAGTCGGCGGAACTGAAGAAGCTCGAGGTCGGCAGCTTGGTGATGGTCTGCTTGCCGGCGTTGATCAGGTCGGGGTCCTCGTCGCCCTCATAGGGGAAGGGGCCCATGCCCAGCATGCCGTTCTCGCTCTGCAGCGTCACCTGCACGCCTTGCGGGATATAGTTGGCCACCAGGGTCGGGATGCCGATGCCGAGGTTCACATAGAAGCCGTCCTTCAGCTCCCGCGCGGCCCGGGCCGCCATCTGCTCGCGGGTCCAGGCCATCAGAGGTCTCCTCCAGCCGCCGCGCCGGCGATCTCGGGCCGTTTGCGCACCGTGCGCTGCTCGATCTGCTTCAGGTAGTTCGTCCCCTGGAAGATGCGGTCGACGTAGATGCCGGGGGTGTGGATGCCGTCGGCCTCCAGCTCGCCCGGCTCGACCAGATGCTCGACCTCGGCGACGCAGACCTTGCCGGCGGTGGCCATCATCGGATTGAAGTTCCGCGAGGTCATCCGGTAGACGAGGTTGCCCTCGGTATCGCCCTTCCAGGCCTTGACGATCGAGACGTCGGCCCGCAGCCAGCGCTCCATCACATACATCTCGCCGTCGAACTCGCGGGTCTCCTTGCCGTCGGCGACCACCGTGCCGTAGCCGGTCTTGGTGAAGAAGGCCGGGATCCCGGCGCCGCCGGCGCGGATGCGCTCGGCCAGGGTGCCCTGGGGATTGAGCTCCAGCTCCAGCCGGCCCGACAGGAACAGCTCGGCGAACAGCTTGTTCTCGCCCACATAGGACGAGATCATCTTGCGGATCTGCCCGGCGTTCAGCAGCACCCAGAGGCCGAAGTTGTCGGCCCCGCAGTTGTTGGAGACCACGGTCAGGTCCTTCACCCCGGAGTCCTTGACCGCGGCGATCAGGTTCTCCGGATTGCCCGAGAGGCCGAAGCCTCCCGACATGATGGTCATGCCGTCCGACAGCAGCCCCGCCAGCGCGGCGCGCGCGTCGGGGAAAACCTTCTGGGCCATGGGCTCCTCCGGATAATGAGCGTCTTGTTGACCCAGCGGGCCGCTCATTTCAACCGCCCGATGCGGGGGCGGCCGCAAGGCCTTCAGACTTGCCAAGCGCGAAGCACATGGGGTGAAGCCCCTTCCCGCTCTTCAGGCGGACTTCCCCAAGAGGGCGAGGATCTGGGAGGTTAGTCCCGCTCCACCAGCTTGCCGTCCTCGACGGCGCGGTAGAAGCACGAGCGGAAGCCGACGTGGCAGGCGCCGCCGTCGCCTTGCGGGCGGACCTTGAGCAGCACCGCGTCCTGGTCGCAGTCGACGCGGACTTCGACCACCGTTTGCAGCTGGCCGGAGGTCTCGCCCTTCTTCCACAGCGCCTGGCGGGTGCGGCTGAAATAGTGGGCGAAGCCGGTGTCCAGGGTCAGCTTCAGGGCCTCGGCGTTCATCCAGGCCACCATCAAGACCTCACCGGTGTCGGCATGGGTGGTCACCGCCGCGACCAGGCCCGAGGCGTCGAAGCGGGGCGCCAGGACCTGGCCGCGCTCGAGATCCTCCTGAGTGGAGGCGG
>DATCFQ010000764.1:0-6288 GCA_036509495.1 Caulobacteraceae bacterium | reverse complement strand
AGGGAAGCAGGATCCGCCGAACCCGGGGCCGGCGTGGAGGAACTTCTTGCCGATGCGGTTGTCGAGACCGATCCCGGTCGCCACGTCCTGGACGTCCGCACCCACCCGCTCGCACAGATCCGCCATCTCGTTGATGAAGGTGATCTTCATCGCCAGGAAGGCGTTGGCTGCATATTTGGTGAGTTCGGACGTGCGCCGGCCCATGAACAGCATCGGCGTCTCGTTCAGGAACAGCGGCCGGTAGAGTTCGCGCATCACCTCGCGCGCCCGCTCGTCGTCGGTTCCCACCACGATCCGGTCGGGACGCTTGAAGTCGTTGATCGCCGCGCCCTCGCGCAGGAACTCGGGGTTGGAGACGACGGCGAAGTCGGCGTCCGGCCGCGCCTGGCGGATGATCTGTTCGATCTCGTCGCCGGCCCCGACCGGGACGGTGGACTTGGTGACCACCACGGTGAAGCCGTCCATCACCTTGGCGATCTGCTCGGCCACGGCATGGACGTAGGAGAGGTCGGCATGGCCGTCGCCCCGGCGCGAGGGGGTGCCCACGGCGATGAACACCGCGTCGGCTTCGGCGACGGCCTCGGCGGGGTCACAACGGAAGCTGAGCCGGCCCTCGCGCATGTTGCGGGCGACCAGATCGTCGAGCCCGGGCTCATAGATGGGCAGCTCGCCGCGCTCGAGGCGATCGATCTTGGCCTGGTCCTTGTCGATGCAGCAGACGTCGTGGCCGAAGTCGGCGAAGCAGGCGCCGGACACCAGCCCGACGTATCCGGCCCCGATCATCGCCACGCGCATGCTCTAGATCTCCTGGTTGTAGTCGCCGACCTCGGGATGGCGAGCCAGCCGGGGCTTCACCTCCTCGCGGAACAGGGCGCGCATGTCGTCGTCCGAGCGGGCGCTCTCGACCACCACCACCAGCTCGGGCTTGTTGGACGAGGCGCGGACCAGCAGCCACGAGCCGTCCTCCAGCGTGACGCGCACGCCGTTGACGGTCAGCACCTGGGCGATCTTGCGCCCCAGGATGCTTCCGCCGGCAGCGGCCAGGGCCTGGTAGTCGGCGACGATCTGTTCGACCACGCCGTACTTGGTCTCGTCGGCGCAGTGCGGCGACATGGTCAGCGAGCTGAAGGCCACCGGCAGGGCGTCGTGCAGCTCCGACAGCGACTTGCCCGGATTGCGGTCCAGCATCGACAGGATCGCCGCGGCGGCCACCAGGCCGTCGTCGTAGCCGCGGCCGTGCGGCGGCGCGAAGAAGAAGTGGCCCGACTTCTCGAAGCCGGCCAGGGCGCCGATCTCGGCGGTCTTGCGCTTGATGTAGCTGTGGCCGGTCTTCCAATAGACGGTGTTGGCCCCGTTGGCCTTCAGCACCGGGTCGGTGAGGAACAGGCCGGTGGACTTCACGTCGACCACGAAGGTCGCGTCCCGGTGCAGGCCGGAAAGGTCGCGCGCCAGCATCAGGCCGATCTTGTCGGCGAAGATCTCCCGCCCCTTGTCGTCCACCACCCCGCAGCGGTCTCCATCGCCATCGAAGCCCAGCGCCAGGTCGGCCTTGTGCACGTGCACCGCCTCGGCCATCGCCAGCAGCATCTTGTGGTCTTCGGGATTGGGGTTGTAGCGGGGAAATGTGTAGTCGAGCTGACAGTCGGTCTCGATCACCACCGCCACGCCCATCTTCTGGATGGCTTGCGGCGCGAAGGCGCCTGCGGCGCCGTTGCCGCAGGCGACCACCACCTTCAATGGCCGCTTGATCCTGGCCCGCGTCGCGACGTCCTGGACGTAGCGCTCCTGCACCCCGTCGACGTGGGTCAGCCCGCCCCCGGGCCGCGGCTGGCCCTTGGCTTCCAGCACGATCTGCTTCAGCCGCCCCATCTCGTCGGGCCCGAAGGTGAGCGGCGGCTGGCAGCCCATCTTCACCCCGGTCCAGCCGTTCTCGTTGTGGCTGGCGGTGACCATGGCGACGCACGGCGCCTCCAGGTCGAACTGGGCGAAATAGGCGATCGGAGTGACCGCCATGCCGATGTCCAGCACCTCGCAGCCGGCCTGCATCAGCCCCAGGCTGAGCGCCTGCTTGATCGACAGCGAATAGGACCGGTAGTCGTGGGCCACCACCACCCGGCGCTGGCCCAGCTCGTGGAGATAGGTCCCCAGGCCCAGCCCCAGGACCTCGGCGCCCAGCAGATTCAGCTCGGTCCCCAGCAGCCAGCGGGCGTCGTACTCGCGAAAACCGGTGGGTTTGACCAGCGGCTGGTTCTCGAACTCGAGCGTATTGGCGACGAGGTCGGCGCGCGGGGCTGCGAGCATGAAAATCTCCGGGGACGCGGGTGCTTTAGAGCATAGACGGTCCAGCGCAACTCCCGCGGCTACGCTTGGGTTCCGACCCCGATCGGGCCGGTCACATCACCCCGGCGCGCAGCAGGTCGTGTACGTGCAGCACCCCGATCGGACGGTCCTCGTCGACCACGAACAGCACCGTGACCGGCGGCTGGGCCTCGTTCATCCGTTTCAGCGCCTCGGCCGCCAGCATCGAGGGCGGCACCGTCTTGGGATTGCGGGTCATGACGTCGCCGGCGGTGTGGCCAAGCAGCCCCTCCATGTGGCGGCGCAGGTCGCCGTCGGTGATCACCCCCTGCAGCCGCCGGTGCTCGTCGCAGACCGCGACGCAGCCGAACCGCTTTTCGGTGATGACCAGCAGGGTCTCGCGCATCGGCGTCTGCGGCGAAACCAGCGGCAGCTCGTCCTCGCCGTGCATCAGATCGCCCACGGTGGTCAGCATCGCCCCGATGCGTCCGCCCGGGTGCAGCACCCGGAAGGCCTGGGCGGTGAAGCCCTTGCGCTCGAGCAGGGCCACGGCCAGGGCGTCGCCCAGCGCCATCTGCAAGGTGGTCGAGGTGGTGGGGGCGCTGACCTCGGCGGTGGCTTCAGGGGCGCCCGGCAGCAGCAGGCAGACATCGGCGGCGCGTCCGAGCGTGCTCCTGGCCGAGGCGGTGATGGCCATCAGCGGGATGTCGAAGCGCTTGGCGTAGGCCAGGGTGTCGGCCAGCTCGCGCACCTCGCCCGACTTGGAGAGCACCAGGATCACGTCGTTCTGGTTGATCATGCCGAGGTCGCCGTGACTGGCCTCGGCCAGGTGGACGAACATCGACTGGGTGCCGGTCGAAGCCAGGGTGGCGGCGATCTTGCGCGCCACGTGGCCGGACTTGCCCACCCCCATGCAGACGATGCGGCCATCGGCCTTGAAGAGCAGCTCGACCGCCTGGACGAACTCCTGGCCGAGCGCCTCGGCCAGCCGATCCAGCGCCTGGGACTCGATGGCCAGCACCCGGCGGCCGACCCTCACGGCGTCGAAGTCCAGGACGGTGACGTCGTTCATGGCGCGGCTTCCGGCGCTGGCGTGGCGGCCGGGGCCATGCCGAGCACCGGCGGCGGGCTGGCCGCGCGCGCCCGCGCCGCCCTGGCCGCGGCGGTCTGCTGCACCGGCGTATGGCCGAACGGCCCCGGCGAACGGGCCCCAAGGCCCTGGGGCCACACCATGGCCAGGCCGATCATCATCAGCGAGACGAGCCCCACCAGGGAAAACAGCACGCGATCAGACATCACCACGCCTATACCAGCCGGCGGCGTCTCGAGCCAAATCGAACGCTGTGCGCTCTCGCCCGATAGGCGCCCGCCGGTCCTACGGCTAAGCTGTCCTGATGGACATGGGCGACTGTCCAGGAACCTAAGCCACGTGAGAAGATGGGGGAAGACTCCGTCGTCCAGGGGCCGGGTCGGACAAGGTCGCGCGCCGCACAGGCCCGCGACGATGGCGCACTGCGCCCGGTCGCCGGAGACACCATCAGCGGCCGGCTCGCCGCGGTGGCGCTGCGCGCTCCGGACCGCCTGGCGATCCAGGACCTGCATCGCCGCCTGACCTTCGCCGAGCTGGCGCGCCAGGTCGCGTTCGTCGGAGGTGCGGCGCAGGCGGCCTTCGACCCCGCGCGTGGCCCGGTGGCGATCTTCGCTCCCTTTGATGCGCGCTTCCACCTCGCCTTCCTGGGGGCGCTGCAGGGCGGAGGTCTCCCACTGGTGCTCGATCCCGAGCACCCCGGCCAGCGCATCCGGTCCATCGCCGATCACGCCGGGGCCGGCGGGATCCTCACCACGCGCGAACTCTCCGCGCAGGCGCGCGTGCTGTTCGCGCCGGGCCTGCCGATCCTCCAGGTCGAGGACGCCGCCGTTTCGGGACGCACGGCGCGGGCGCGGGCCAGCGCGGAGGATCCGGCCTACATCCTCTACACCTCCGGCTCGACCGGACGGCCGAAGGGCGTGCTTCACAGCCATGCCACGGTCCTCAACGACATCGCCATCACGACCCGGGTCTGCGAGATCACCCCTGCCGACAGCGGCTGCGTCTTCTACGCGGCCACCATGGGGACGATGCGCAACAGCCTCTGGCCGCTGATGAACGGCGCGGCGCTGCACATCCTGCCGGCGCGGGACCTCGGGGCGGACCGACTGGTGGAGGAGATCCGGCTTCGCCGCCCGACGGTGATCCAGATGGTGCCGACCCTGTTCCGGCGGCTCGCCTCGGCGACGCCCGAGCGCCAGCCCCTGGAGTCGGTCCGGATCGTGCGGCTGGTCGGCGACCGCAGCGACTGGAGCGATGTCGATCTGTTCAGGCGCGCCTTCCGGCCCGACGCCAGGCTGGAGATCTCGCTCGCCTCCACCGAGTGTCCGTCCAGCTTCGCGCGCTGGTTCGTGGACGAGACGCTGGCGCGCGGCGGTCGCCTGCCGGTGGGCCGGCTCACCTCCGGCCTGGAGATGAGCATCCGGGGCGAGGACGGCGTCCCCGTCGCGGACGGCCAGGCCGGCGAGGTGGTGGTCTCAGGCCCGCATCTGGCGCTGGGCTATTGGCGCGAGCCCGGACTGACCGCAGCCGCCTTCACCCCGGACGCTTCCGATCCGGCTCGCCGCGTCTTCTCGACCGGCGACATGTGCGTGCAAAGGCCCGATGGCCTGCTGGAATTCGTCGGCCGCGTCGACCGGCTGCTCAAGATCCGCGGCCACAGGGTCGAACCGGCCGAGGTCGAAGCCGCGCTGCGCGGCTGCACCGGGGTCGGCGAGGCCGCGATCGTCGTCCGCCGCACTCCCGACGGGCGACCCCGGGCGCTGGCGGCCTATGTCGAGCTGGAGCCTGGGATCGCGGGTCTCTTGCCGAGGCACCTGCTGGCGATGCTGTCGCACCGGCTGCCGGCCTATATGCTGCCGGCCTCCGTGCAGATAGGGGCTCTGCCGCGGCTGGCGAACTTCAAGCCGGATCGCACCGCGCTGGAGGCGCTTGACCGGGCGCGCGTGGCCGACCTGTCGAGCCGGATGCAAAACCCTCTGCTCGACGCCGTGGCGGGCGCCTTCGAATCGATCGTCGGCCACGGCGCCGCCACACCGGAGGACAATCTGCTGTCGCTCGGCGGCGATTCCCTGCAATCGGCGGAGCTTGTCCTGGAACTGGAGCGTCGGTTGGGTATCCGGATCCCAAGGAGGGTGTTTCGCGACACGCGCAGCATCGCCGAACTCAGCGCCTGGATCGCCGAGCGCATTGGCGAAAACCCTGAAGAGCGGGCATGATCGAGTGTCGGGCGGCGGCGGGTCGTAGGCGGGGGTAGATGAGTCTGTTCGAGCCGTCGGAGATCGAGAGCTTTCCCGACTCGCGCCTCCACCAATCCATCTGTGATCGCTTCGAGGACATGGCTCGGCGACACCCCGATCGCCTGGCCGTGGCCGACCTGCGCCGGCGGATGTCCTATCGCGAGCTGCTGGCCGAGAGCGATCGCGTCGCCGCGGCCCTGACCGCCGTCCTGCCCCAGACGCCCGGCCCGGTCGTCCTGTTGCTGCCGCTCGACGCACGTTTCGTCATCGGCTTCCTCGGCGCCCTGGCGGCCGGCCGGCCGGTGATCCTGCTGGATCCCGACCACCCCGCCGAACGCAACATCCGCATCGCCCGCCATGCTGGAGCCATAGCGGCGGTGGTCACTGCCGACCTCGCCGACCAGGGCCGGGCGCTGTTCGGTGCGGACACTCCGCTGGTGGAGCTGGAGACGCGCCCGGCCGGGACCGAGGGCTTCCACAGGCCCCCGATCGGACCCGACGATCTGGCCTATATCCTCTACACCTCCGGCTCGACCGGGGCGCCCAAGGGCGTGATCCACAGCCACCGTAATGCGCTGAACGACACCCTTGGCACCAGCCGCATCTGCCAGATCACCCCCGAGGACAGCACCTGCGTGCTCTATGCGGCGGTCATGGGGTCGG
>DATCFQ010000763.1:0-2202 GCA_036509495.1 Caulobacteraceae bacterium | reverse complement strand
GCGGTGCAGGCCCTGCGCGCCCTGGGCATCGACGCGGCGGGGCCGAGGTCCGCCGATACCCTGTTCCACCCCGAAGCGCGCGTGCTCTATGACGCGGCGGTCTGCATGTATCACGACCAGGCGCTGATCCCGGTGAAGATGCTGAACTTCTGGGGCGGGGTGAACATCACCCTCGGCCTGCCGATCGTGCGGACCTCGCCCGACCATGGCGTGGCCTACGACATCGCGGGCCGCGGCCTGGCGCGCGCCGACAGCCTGATCGCGGCCATCGACCTGGCCGCCGGCATCGCCGCCCGGCGCGGACGCCGGACCGGCGTCCGGGCGGCATGAACTTCGATAGCCTGCCGCCCCTGCGCGAGCAGCTTGGGGCGCATAGCCTCCTGGCCAGGAAGAGCTTCGGCCAGCACTTCCTGCTCGACCTCAACATCACCCGCAAGATCGCCCGCCTCGCCGGGCCGCTGGACGGCCACGCCGTGATCGAAGTCGGCCCCGGCCCGGGCGGCCTGACGCGGGCGCTGATCGAGGCCGGCGCGACCGTCATCGCCGTCGAAAAGGACGCACGCTTCCTGCCCCTTCTGGGCGAGCTGGTGGCCATCGCCCAGGGGCGACTGGAGCTGGTCGAGGCCGACGCCCTGGAGATCGACGAGGCCGCCCTGCTCGCCCGCCACGCGCCGGGCCTGCCGGCGCTGGTGGTCGCCAACCTGCCCTATAACGTCGGCGCGCCGCTCTTGGTGAAGTGGCTGAAGGCCGCCGGCCTGTTCGGCTCCCTCACCCTGATGTTCCAGAAAGAGGTGGCCGAACGCATCGCCGCCCGCGCGGGGTCGGACGCCTATGGCCGCCTCGGGGTGCTCGCCCAGGCGGTCGCCGGGGTCGAGATCGTGATGTCCTTGCCGGCCCGGGCCTTCACCCCGCCGCCTAAGGTGGAGTCCGCCGTGGTCCGCCTGACCCCGCGGCCAGACCGTCCGGCGCCGGAGCTGCTGGCGAGCCTCGAAGGCGTCACCCAGGCGGCCTTCGGTCAGAGGCGCAAGATGCTGAGGTCCAGCCTGAAGAGCCTGGGCGGAGAGGCGCTCTGCGCCGCCGCCGGCATAGACGCTGACCTGCGGGCCGAAGTGGTGAACGTGGGTGGCTTCCTGGACCTCGCTCGCGCGAGCCTGGCGCGCGGCGCCTAGAGCGGGTTGCGATCTGATGGAATCAGATCGCCCGCTCTAGATCTTTGTATTCACGCGCGTTTTGTTCCGGAAACCGGTTCCCGCTTTTCGGAATGCGCTTTAGGACTCCTCGTCCAGCAGGCCCTGCACGAAGGGCCTGAGCCAGAGGCTGCGGCCACGCTTCAGCCGCTCGGCCCGGTAGATCTCCACCAGCGCCGCATAGCAGCGGTCGATGTCCTCGTTGACCAGGACATAGTCGTACTCGGCCCACATGCGGATCTCGTCCTTGGCCCGCCCCAGCCGCCGCTCGATGACGTCCTCGGCGTCCTGGGCCCGGGTGTGCAGGCGCCGGCGGAGTTCGGCCATGCTGGGCGGCAGGATGAAGACCCGCACCACGTCGCCCGGCATTCCCGCCGCGATGCTCATGGCGCCTTGCCAGTCGATGTCGAAGAGGACGTCACGGCCGTCCTGCAGCGCCTGCTCCACGGGCGGGCGCGGGGTGCCGTAGCGGTGCTCGTGGACGTGGGCGAACTCCAGGAACGCCTGCTCGCGCGCCAGCTCGTCGAAGATCTCGGGGGTGACGAAGTGGTATTCACGGCCGTCCTGCTCGCCGGGCCGGGGCGCGCGGGTGGTGCAGGAGATCGACAGCGACAGCTCCGGATAATCGGCGATCAGCCGCCGCGAGAGCGAGGTCTTGCCCGCGCCCGACGGGCTGGAGATCACCAGCAGCAGGCCACGACGGGCCTGGGGCGCATCAGCGGCCATTGGACATCTCCCCGCGAAGCGCGCTGTGAGCGGGCGCGGGCTCCGCCGGCGCCAGCGTGCGCTGATGCTCGATCCCCCGCCAGCGCTCGACGTTCTTCTCGTGCTGCTCGAGCGTAGCGGCGAAGCTGTGGCCGCCCGTGCCGTTGGCGACGAAATAGAGGTCGTCGGTGTGGGCCGGATCCAGCACCGCGGCGATCGAGGCCCGTCCGGGGTTGCAGATCGGCGACGGTGGCAGGCCGGTGAAATGATAGGTGTTGTAGGCCGTCGGCGCGGCCAGCTCCGACTGGCG
>DATCFQ010000762.1:0-6214 GCA_036509495.1 Caulobacteraceae bacterium | reverse complement strand
GAGATGTCGGCGCAGGGCGGCTTCCCGCCCTTCATGCTCGACCCGATCGATTTCATGAGCATCTACATGACCCAGAAGGCCCAGGGTCAGGTCATCGGTTCGGCGATGACCCAACAATAGGGCTCAAGAGCATGCTCTAGGCCTCGTCGAGGCCGAGTTCGGCCCACAGGCCGCCGCCCTTCAGGGCGGTCTTGACGAAATCCAGATGTGTCGTCCGCTCCGCCTCGGTGGAGCGTGGAGCCAGGGGGCGCGGGCGGGCGCCATAGGCGCTGCGCTCGGCGCTGAGCGTCGCCGCGGTCCTGACCACTGCCGGCGCCAGATCCAGTCCCCGCTCCTTGCCGCCGCTGAGTTCCAGATAGACCGCGGCCAGCAGCCGGCAGTCGATCAGCGCCCCGTGTTTCTCGCGCTCGGCCAGGGAGATGCGGAACCGCTTACAGAGGGCGTCCAGCGAGTTGTACATGCCCGGAAAGCGCTTCTGCGCCATCCGCAGGGTGTCGATCCACTGCTGGTCCGGCAAGGTGCGGTGGCCGGCCTGCTCCAGCTCGAAATTGACGAAGCCGCGGTCGAAGCTGGCGTTGTGGGCGATCAGCGGCGCATCGGCCACGAAGTCGAGGAATTCCTCGCCGATGTGGGCGAATTGCGGCTTGCCCTTCAGGAACTCCAGGCTGATGCCGTGCACCGCCTGGGCCTCGGCGTCGATGTCGCGGCCGGGATCGACGTAATGGTGGAAGCTGCGGCCGGTGGGGATGAAATCCACCAGCTCCAGGCACGCCACCTCGATCAGCCGATGGCCGGTGCGGAAATCCAGGCCGGTGGTCTCGGTGTCCAGGACGATCTCGCGCGCCATGTCCGATTCAATGGGACGCTTCGCCGGGCCCCGCAAGCGCGCGCCGGGACCGCCAGTCCGGGTCTTTCACCACTGAGAGAATCTGTCGCACCTGGACGCGGGCGCGATCCAGGCCTTCGCCGGTCTCCACGATGAAGTCGGCGCGGGCGCGCTTGTCGGCGTCGGGGATCTGCCGGGCCAGCAGCGTTGCGAGGCGGTCAGGCGTCATGCCCGGCCGCTCCAGCACGCGGCGGCGATGGGTCTCGGCAGGGGCGCTGACCACCACGACGGCGTCCAGGGCCAGATCGCCCCCGGTCTCGAACAGCAAAGGCACGTCGAGCACCACCACCGCGGCCCCCGCCTCTCGCGCCGCGTCCGTGAAGGCCACGCGGGACCGGGCCACCAGGGGATGGACGATCGCCTCCAGCCGCTTCAGCGCCTCGGGGTCGCCGGCGACGGCGGCGGCCAACGCCTGGCGGTCGACCGCTCCCTTTTTCACCGCTTCGGGAAAGATCGCGCTGACCGGTCCGACCGCCTCGCCGCCCTGGGCGTAGAGCCGGTGCACGGTCTGGTCGGCGTCATGCACCCAGGCGCCTTCGTCGGCGAACATGCGGGCGGTGGTGGACTTGCCCATGCCGATCGAGCCGGTGAGGCCGAGGACGATCATCGGGCTTGGCCCAGGGCCTCTTGGCAGCGGCGCCGCACGTCGATGTCCGGCGGCGGGCGTCCGAAGAAGGCCTCGAACGAGGGCCGCGCCTGGCCGATCAGCATGGAAAGCCCGTCGGCGGTCGGGTGGCCCCGCGCCTGGGCCGCCTGCAGCAGGCCGGTGCTCAGGGGCTTGTAGACCATGTCCATGACCACCGCCGACGACGGCGCCTTGTCCAGGGACAGCGCCAAGGGCGGCTGGCCGACCATGCCCAGCGAGGTCGCGTTGACGATGGCCGCCACCCCGTCCAGCGCCCCGGCCGCCTCGTCCCAGCCGTGGACCGAGATGCGGCCGTCGAGGGCGGCGATGGCCCTGGCCCGGTCCAGCGAGCGGTTGATCAGGCGGATGGAAGGGACGCCGGCGTCCAGTAGGCTCAGCACCGCGCCTCGCGCCGCGCCGCCGGCGCCCAGCACCACCACCGGACTGAACGGCGAGAACCCGGCGCCGGCCAGGGCGGCGAGCAGGCCGATGCCGTCGGTGTTGTCGGCGGTGATCCCGCCGTCGGCCGCGAAGGTCAGCAGGTTGGCCGCGCCGGCGCGCTCCACCGCCGCCGTCCTGCGGTCGGCCAGGGCTGCGGCCCTCTCCTTGAACGGGATGGTGACGTTGAGCCCCAGCACGACGCCGCCCCTCAGGCCGGCCGCCAGGGCCTCGAACCCGTCCTCGTGCGGCGCGAAGGCGAGATAGGCCGCGTCCAGGTCCGCCGCCTCGATCCAGGCGTTGTGGATCACCGGGCTGAGCGAATGGCGGACCGGATGACCGACCACCCCGGCGATCAGGGTCCGGGCGGTGACCGGCCGGCTCATAGCGGCAGGGCCCCATGCCGGCGCAGCAGGTCCAGGAGGCCGAACATCGGCAGCCCCAGGATGGTGAAATAGTCTCCCTGGATGCGGCTGAAGAGCTGCACGCCCTCGTCCTCCAGGCGATAGCAGCCGACCGAGGCGAGCAGGCCCTCGCCATGCCGCGCCAGATAGTCGTCGAGATAGGCGTCGCTGAACGGGCGCATCCAAAGCGTCGCGGTCTCGACCTCCCGCCAGATCGGCTGGCCGTCCTGGGCGACCACCACGCCGGCGTGGAGCTTGTGCGGCCGGCCCCTGAGCCGCGCCAGACGCTCGCGCGCCTCCGCCAGGCTGGCGGCCTTGTCGATCAGCTCGCCGTCCAGGTCGAGGGTCTGGTCCGCCCCGATCACCAGGCCTGGGGTGCGGCTGGAGACCCGAACCGCCTTCAGCTCGGCCAGGGCGTCGGCGATCTCGCGCGGCGGGGCGCCTTCGGCCAGCAGGGACGCCTTGGCGGCGTCCTCGTCGACGCCGGGCCGCATGGCCTCGAACGCCACGCCGGCATTGCGCAGCAGGCTGCTGCGCGAGGCGCTGGTGGAGGCCAGGATGACCTGCGTCATGTGATGATCTCCGCCACATGCCCCTCACGGGCGCTGAGCAGATTGATCACCCCCGCGGCGGTCTCCTCGACCGAGCGGCGGGTGACGTCGATCACCGGCCAGCGCTGGCGTTCGAACAGTCGCCGGGCCCGGACGATCTCCTCGCGCACCGCTTCTTCCTCGACGTAGGCGCTCTCGCGCTCTTCGCGCAGGCTGAGCAGGCGGTTGCGGCGGATCTGCAGCAGGCGGTCGGGCGACACGGTGAGGCCGACGACCAGCGGCTTGGTGAGCTGGAACAACGCCGGCGGCGGTTCGGACCCCGGCACCAGCGGGATGTTGGCCGCCCGCACCCCGCGGTGGGCCAGATAGATCGAGGTCGGGGTCTTGGAGGTGCGGCTGACCCCGACCAGCACCACGTCGGCGCCTTCGAGATCGCCGCCGCCCTGGCCGTCGTCGTGGGCCATGGCGTAGTTCAGGGCGTCCATGCGCTCGAAATAGCCAGCGTCCAGGGTGTGCTGGGCCCCGACGCGGGTCGAGAGCGACGCGCCGAGGTAGCGGCCCAGCGCCGAGACCAGGGGGTCGAGGGCGGCGATGCAGGTGAGGTCGAGTTCGCGGCAGCCCGCCTCGAGCTGCGAGCGCAGGTCGCGGTCGACGATGGTGTGCAGCACCACGCCCGGGGCTCCAGCGATCTCGGCCAGCACCCGGTCGAGCTGCCGCTTGGAGCGCACCAGGGCATAGATGTGCTCGATCGGCAGCACGTCGTCGAAGCGGGCGCAGACCGCCCGCGCGGTGGCGTTCAGCGTCTCGCCCGTGGAATCGGACACGAGATGGACGTGGAAATAGGTGGCGAGACGGGGACTTGGGCTCATGACGGCGCCGCCGCTCCTGTGGACAAGCCTGGGGATTCAGGCCGGCGGCTCTGTGCGGCGAGGTGGAAGAAAGCGGCCGGCGCGGACTTTGCCAAGGCCCCTGTCGAGAACCGCCCATTCCGCCCCATCGATTTCCACCGGTTCGCGGACTCCGGCGCCGCCTAGGAGGCCATCGACCACAGGCCGGGGAGAGCCCTGGTCGTTAACCTTTCATTCACCCTGTGGATTAGGAATTCGTTAAGACTTTCCTGGCCCTCGCGGACCGTCCCCGCTGTCCACAGGCGACGCTGTCCCGGGGATAAGACGACCGCTTGGCGATGGATAAGTCGTCCACCCGCAGACTGTCCCCGCTTCGAGCCCTCTCTACCTCCCCTTCAGACTCTCTAAGCTCTCTTCTTAGGAAAGAGAGGGAGAGCAGGCCTACCCGTTGGACAAGTCGGGTTCCCGCGAACTAGGAGAGCGCCATGACCGATGCGGCCAGACCCCTTCTTCTGCGCGCCCTGGACGGCGAAGTGCTGCCGCGGCCGCCGATCTGGCTGATGCGCCAGGCCGGCCGCTACCTGCCGGAATATCGGGAGCTGCGGTCGCGGGCCAAGGACTTCATCCGCTTCTGCCTGAGCCCCGACATGGCGGCGGAGGCGACGCTGCAGCCCATGCGGCGCTTTCCGCTGGATGCCGCCATCGTCTTCGCCGACATCCTGCTCGTGCCCTTGGCGCTGGGCCAGAAGGTCTGGTTCGAAGAGGGCGAGGGCCCGAAGCTCGGGCCGCTGCCGAAGATCTCGGACATGGAGATCGCGATCGATGGGGCCCTTGGCCTCCTGGCGCCGGTCGGCGAGACCCTGGCCAATGTGCGGGAGGCCTTGGAGTCCGAGCGGGCGCTGATCGGCTTCGCCGGCGCGCCCTGGACGGTGGCGACCTATATGATCGAGGGCGGCTCCAGCCGCGATCGGGGCAAGGCGCGGCTCTTGGCGGTCAGCGACCCGGCGCGGGTCGACGCCCTGATCGAGGTGCTGGTCGAGACCACCGCGCGCTATCTGGCCCTGCAGGCGGCATCCGGCGCCGACGTGCTGAAGCTGTTCGACAGCTGGACCGATCTTCTGCCCGAGGATGAGTTCGAACGGCTGGTGATCCGGCCCCACGCTGCGATCGTGACGCGCCTGCGCGAAGGGGGGGTCAGGCAACCGGTGATCGGCTTTCCCCGCGGGGCCGGGGCGCTGGTCGAAAACTATGTGGAGCGGGCTGGTGTCGACGCCGTGGCGCTCGACATCCAGGCCTCCACGGCGCTGGGCAAGCGGCTGCAGGCCAAACTGGCCATCCAGGGGGCGCTGGATCCTCTTTTGCTCCGTGTCGGCGGCGAGGCCCTGGACCGGCGCGTGAACGGCATGCTCCGCGACTGGAGCGGCGGCCCCTACATCTTCAACCTGGGCCACGGCATCGTTCCGGAGACCCCACCCGAGCACGTGGCGCGGCTGGTCCAGCTGGTCACCGGCTTCGAGGCCGGGGGGTGAGCCAGCGGCGTATCGCCGTGGTGTTGCTGAACCTCGGCGGCCCCGACAGCCTCCAGGCGGTGCGGCCGTTCCTGTTCAACCTGTTCAAGGATCCGGCGATCCTGCCCTTCCCGGCGCCGGTGCGCCTGGCCCTGGCGGCGCTGATCTCGGCCCGCCGGACAAAGATGGCCACGGCCAATTACGCCTATATGGGCGGCTCATCGCCCCTGCTGGCCGAGACCCGGGCGCAGTCGGAGGCTCTGATGGAAGCGCTGGCGCGCCGGCTTCCCGATGATGAGGTGCGCGCCTTCATCGCCATGCGCTACTGGCGGCCGTTCACCGAGGAAACCGCCGCGGCGGTGGCCTCCTTCGGGCCGGACGAGGTGGTGCTGCTGCCGCTCTATCCGCAGTTCTCCTCGGCGACGACGGGCTCTTCGCTGAAGGTCTGGAACGAATGCTATGGCGGGCCGGGCCGGGTGCGGGCGGTCTGCTGCTGGTTCGAGCTCGAGGGGCTGATCGACGCCCATGTGGCGAGGATCCGCCGCTGCTGGGAGGAGGCCGGCCGGCCGGAGAGGGTTCGGGTGCTGTTCTCGGCCCATGGCCTGCCCGAACGCGATATCGAAAAGGGCGACCCCTATCGCTGGCAGGTGGAGCGGACCTGCGAGGCCATCGCGCGGCGGCTGCAATGGCCCTGGGACTGGCGGGTCTGTTACCAGAGCCGGGTGGGCGGGCTGAAATGGATCGGACCCTCCACGCCCGAGGCGATCGCCGAGGCCTGCGAGGACGGCATGAATGTGCTGATCGACCCGGTCGCCTTCGTCTCCGAACACGTCGAGACCCTGGTGGAGCTCGACCGCGACTACGCCGAGCTGGCCGACCAGGCCGGCTGCAGGATCTATCTGCGCGCCTCTACGGTGGGGACCGAACCGGTGTTCATCGACGCCCTAGCGGACG
>DATCFQ010000761.1:0-3511 GCA_036509495.1 Caulobacteraceae bacterium | reverse complement strand
CCAGCCGGTCCAGCGCCTCGGGCACGCCGGGGTAGGGGACGCTCTCCTGGGCGATGCGGTCGCGGTAGATCTCGGTGAAGCGGTCGACCATGCCGGCGAGGGGCGCCCCATCCAGCGTCACGGCCTGCTCGGCGAAGGCCCGCTGCACCGCGGCGGCGACCCCGTGGCCGATCAGCCGGCGGCCGGCGCCCACGGGCACCGGCGAGAGCTTCTCCTCGGTCAGCACCACGTTCATCGAGCCAATCAGGTCGCCGACGGTGTCCACCAGGGTGCCGTCCAGGTCGAATGCGATCACCGCGCCGTGCAGACTCATCATGCCGCCCATCGAAACGTCCGGCCGTTTCGGCTAAATCCGGATCGGGCGCAACGCCCGACCGTCTCGATCCACCGCTAGGAGCGTCATGACCAAACGCGCCGCCGTCATCCTGGCCGCCGGCCAGGGCACGCGCATGAAGTCGCCTCTGCCCAAGATGCTGCACGCCGTCGGCGGCCGCACCCTGGTCGACCGGGCCATCGATGCGGTCGAGGGACTCGGCTGCGAGACCATCGTGGTGGTGGTGGGAACCCACTCGCCGGCCCTGGCCAAACGCGTCGCCGATCGCCTGGGCGAGGCCGCCATCGCCATCCAGGACCCGCCGCTGGGCACCGCCCACGCCGTGCTGGCCGCCCGTGAGGCGCTGGCCGGCTTCGACGGCGACGTGGTGATCGCCAATGGCGACCACCCGCTGCAGGGCCCTGCCGACATGGCCCCGCTGTTCGCTCTGCGCGAGGCCGGCGCCGATATCGCCGTGCTGGGCTTCGAGGCGGAGGATCCCTCCGCCTATGGCCGCATGCTGATCGAGGGTGAGCGGCTGCTGCGCATCGTCGAGGCCAAGGAGGCGACCCCCGACGAGCTGCTGACCAGGGCCTGCAACACCAATGTCATGGCCGCGCCGGCCGGGTTGCTGTTCGAGCTTTTGGCCCAGGTGAAGAACGACAACGCCAAGGGCGAATACTACCTCCCCGACGTGATCCTGATCGCCAACAGCCTGGGCCTGAAGGTGCGCGCCGCCTTCGCCCCGGAAGAGGCGGTGATGGGGGTCAATTCCCAGGCCGAGCTGGCCGCCGCCGAGGCGATCTTCCAGCGCCGCCGCCGCGCCGAGCTCATGGAGGCCGGCGTCGGCATGAGCGCGCCGGACACCGTGCACCTGTCCTGGGACACCAAGATCGCCTGCGGGGCGGTGATCGAGCCCTATGTGGTGTTCGCCCCGGGCGTCGAAATCGAGGCGGGGGCGCAGGTCCGCGCGTTCAGTCATCTGGAGGGCGCCGTGGTGCGCGCCGGCGCCATCATCGGGCCCTATGCGCGGCTGCGTCCCGGGGCCGACATCGGCGAGGAGGCCCATATCGGCAATTTCGTCGAGGTGAAGAAGGTCAAGGTGGGCAAGGGCGCCAAGGCCAACCACCTCAGCTATCTGGGCGACGGCTCGGTGGGCGAGAAGGCCAACCTCGGCGCCGGCACGATCTTCTGCAACTACGACGGCTTCGACAAGCACGAGACGCACATCGGGGCCGGCGCCTTCATTGGTTCGAACACCGCCCTGGTGGCCCCGGTGAGGGTGGGCGACGGCGCCTATACCGGCTCGGGCTCGGTGATCACCAAGGACGTGGCGCCGGGCGCCCTGGCCCTGGAGCGCAGTCAGCAGATCGAGAAACCCGGCTGGGCCGCGCGATTCCGCGAGATCAAGCAGAAGCTGAAAGCGAAGAAGGGCCCATGACCACCTTCCCGGACGAACAGAAGCGGCGGGCGGGCGAGGCGGCGGCCGAGTTGGTCGAGAGCGGCATGATCGTCGGCCTCGGCACCGGGTCCACCGCGGCGTGGTTCGTCCGGGCCTTGGCCAAGCGCATGGAGAACGAGAAGCTCGACGTCCGCGGCATCCCGACCTCCCAGGTCACGGCGCAGCTGGCCGAGGTGCTGGCCATCCCGCTGTTGGAGCTGAACCAGGTCGAGATCGACCTCACCGTCGACGGGGCCGACGAGATCGGGCCGGGGCTGCAGCTGATCAAGGGCGCCGGCGCGGCTCTGCTGCGCGAGCAGCTGGTCTGGGAGGCCTCGCGCCGCTGCGTGGTCATCGCCGACGTCGGCAAGCGCTCGCCCCAGCTCGGCAAGGCCCCCCTGCCGATCGAGGTGGCCGCCTTCGGCCACGAGTCCACCGTCCGGCGCATCGGCGACGTGCTGGCCGAGTGCGAGATCGGCATCCCGCCGCGGCTCAGGATCCGTGACGGCGAGGTGGTGGTCACCGACGGCGGCAACGTCATCTACGACGTGATCTGCGGCGTCATTCCCGAACCGTCGCTGCTGGCCGAAGCCCTGAAGAGCGTCACCGGCGTCGTGGAGCACGGCCTGTTCCTCGATCTGGCCGACGAGGCCCTGATCGCCGGTGAGAACGGCGTGGAGCGTCTTTCGCCCTAGCCCGACAGGGCTTATCTGCCGACGGGCCGCCCCAACGCGGCAGCGATCCGCCCCGGAGTCTCCATGGCTGACTACGACTACGACCTTTTCGTCATCGGCGCCGGCTCGGGCGGGGTGCGAGCGGCCAGGCTGGCGGCGATGTCCGGGGCCAAGGTGGCCGTGGCCGAGGAGCACCGGGTGGGCGGCACCTGCGTGATCCGCGGCTGCATCCCCAAGAAGTTCATGGTCTATGCCTCGGAAGTCGCCCACCAGGTCGAGGTGGCCCAGGGCTATGGCTGGTCCGGCTTCGATGACATCCGTTTCGACTGGAAGAGTTTCCTGGAGAAGAAGGACGTCGAGATCGCCCGTATGTCGGGCATCTATGTCCGCAACCTCGCCAACGCCGGCGCCGAACTGGTGCACGGCAGAGCCGAGCTGCGCGACGCCCATGCCATCGAGCTGATCGGCAAGGACCAGACCGTCACCGCCGACAAGATCCTGATCGCGGTGGGCGGCTGGCCGTCCGTGCCCGAGTTCCCCGGCTCGGACCTCGCCATCACCTCCAACGAGGCCTTCCACCTGGACGCCTTGCCGAAGAGCGTGATGGTGGTCGGCGGCGGCTATATCGCCGTGGAGTTCGCCGGCATCTTCGCCGGCCTCGGGGTGGAGACCACCCTGGTCTATCGCGGCCCCAACATCCTGCGCGGCTTCGACGACGACGTCCGGTCCCACCTCGGCGGCGAGCTGGAGAAGCGGGGGATCAAGCTGATCCTCGGCTGCCAGCACGCCAAGATCGAGAAGACCTCCGATGGGCTGGTCAGCCACCTCGTGGACGGCATGAGCCAGACCACCGATGTGGTCATGTTCGCCACCGGCCGCGCCCCCAAGACCTCGGGCCTGGGGCTGGAGAACGCCGGGGTCAAGCTCGACGACAAGGGCGCCGTCGTGGTCGACGACTATTCGCGCACCAACATCGAGAACATCTACGCGGTCGGCGATGTCACCGACCGGATCAACCTGACGCCGGTTGCCATCCGCGAGGGCGCCGCCTTCGCCGAGACGGTGTTCCGCAACAACCCCACC
>DATCFQ010000760.1:0-5578 GCA_036509495.1 Caulobacteraceae bacterium | reverse complement strand
GCGGCCAGCTCCGACTGGCGGATGCCGTGCCCGAGCGGGGGCCCGCCGGTCAGGCCGTAGACGATGGTCGGATCGGAGGCCAGGGCGATGCCCTTCTCCAGCCGGTTGACGAACACCGCCGCAACGCGCGGGCGCTCATTGGCCAGCCTCGTCTCCTTCTCGACGATCGAGGCCAGGGTGACCGCCTCTTCGGGCGTGCGGAACGGCAGGCCGGGGCGGCGGTCCGGCCAGAGCTCGGCCAGCAGCCGGTCGCGGGCGGCCATCATCCGGTGCAGCACCTGGGTGCGGTCGGTCCCGCGCTCGACCTCATAGGTCTCCGGCAGCAGCGAACCCTCCGGCGGCGTCGCCACCTGGCCGGTGAGCACGGGATTGGCCGTCAGTATGGCCGCCGCCTGGGCCGAGGTCAGACCTTCGGGAATGGTGACGAAATGGCGGACGATGCGGCCGTCGCGGATCATGTCCACCACCTCGGCCAGGGTGGAGCGCGAGGGGAAGGCGTATTCGCCGGCCTTCAGCCGGCGCGCCGCGCCGGTGATCTGGGCGGCGGCGATGAACACCGAGCCGGAGCGCACCGCGCCGCGGTTCTCCAGGTCCGACGCGATCTCCGGAAGGCTGGCGCCGTGGCGCAGGACTACGCTGGTCGTGGGGCCATGGCGGGCCGCGGGGCCTGGGCTGACGTAGGCCCACACGCCCCACAGGGACACCACCGCGAGAGCCACGCCGAAGGTGGTGACAGCGCTGGCGCCCATCACCGCCAGCCTGCGCCGCAAGGTCAGCGGCTGTCTGCGCGGCTCGGAGCGGCGCATGTTCACGAGACTTGGGTCAGCACCAGAGCGGCGTTGGTGCCGCCGAAACCGAAGCTGTTGGAGAGGGCCACGCGGATCGGATGCCGCTTGGCCTTGAAGGGAACCAGGTCGATCGCCGTCTCGACCGACGGATTGTCGAGATTGATCGTCGGCGGCACGATCTGGTCGCGGATAGCCAGAGCGGTGAACGCGGCCTCCACCGCGCCGGCGGCGCCCAGCAGGTGGCCGATCTCGGACTTGGTCGAGGACATCACCGCCTTGCCGGCGTGCGGGCCCAGCATGCGCTCGACCGCGCGAAGCTCGATCTCGTCGCCGAGCGGCGTCGAGGTCCCGTGGGCGTTGATGTAGTCGATGTCTTCCGGCGTGACCCCGGCGCGGGCCAGGGCCATCTCCATCGCCCGGAAGCCGCCGTCGCCGTCCGAGGCGGGGGCGGTGATGTGATAGGCGTCGCCGGAGAGGCCATAGCCCTTCACCTCGGCGTAGATCTTCGCGCCGCGGGCCTTGGCGTGTTCGTATTCCTCCAGCACCAGTATGCCGGCGCCCTCGCCCATGACGAAGCCGTCGCGGTCCTTGTCGTAGGGGCGCGAGGCCCGCTGGGGCGCGTCGTTGAAGCCGGTGGTCAGGGCCCGGCAGGCCACGAAGCCGGCGATGCCGAGGGTGCAGACCGCAGCTTCCGCCCCGCCGGCGATCATCACGTCCGCATCGCCGTAGCGGATCAGCCGCGAGGCGTCGCCGACCGCATGGGCGCCGGTGGCGCAGGCGGTGACCACCGAGTGGTTCGGGCCCTTGAAGTGATGCCGGATCGAGACGTGGCCCGAAGCCAGGTTGATCAGGGACGACGGGATGAAAAACGGGCTGACCCGCCGGGGCCCCTTCTCGTGCAGCTCGATGGCGGTCGCCTCGATGGTGCCGAGGCCGCCGATGCCGGAACCGATGATCACCCCGGTGCGCTGGCGCGAGGGCTCGTCCTCGGGCGACCAGCCGGAGTCCTTCACCGCCTCGTCGGCGGCGGCGATCCTTGGCGGACAGCACCTGGTCGGGATCGAACGAGCCCTCGATGTCAGGGCCGCCCCCGCCCCGGCCGTCGACGCGGGGCACCTCGCAGGCGACCTGGCAGGCATAGTCGGCAGGGTCGAAGGCAGTGATCCGCCCCGCCCCGGACTGACCGGCCAGGATTCGTTTCCAGGTGATCTCGCGCCCCCAACCCAGGGGCGTGACGAGGCCAATGCCGGTGATGACGACGCGACGATCCGCCATCGACTTCTCCGCCGAACTCATGGAGCGGACACCGGAACCAAAAGACCGGCCCGGCGACCGTCCTCAGCCGTTGAGGCGCTCTTCGATGAACTTCACCGCATCGCCGACGGTCTGGATGTGCTCGGCCGCGTCGTCGGGAATTTCGATGTCGAACTCTTCTTCGAAGGCCATCACCAGTTCGACGTTATCGAGGCTGTCTGCGCCCAGATCGTCGATGAAGCTGGCCTTCTCGGTGACCTTCTCCGGATCCGCGTCCAGATGCTCGATCACGATCTTGCGCACGCGTTCAAGGATATCGGACATACGCTAGCCCCTTGTTGTCTTGGGCGGGCGGGCCCGCCCGCCTCTGTATTGTGAACAATAGCCGGAACCGTCGCTGGCGACAGTCCGATGCACTCGACCGTCGCCTAGCACGTAATTTTTGGGGACACCAGCGAGCGGCGTCAGAGCATGGCCATACCGCCGTTCACGTGCAGCGTCTGGCCCGTTACGTAAGCAGCGTCTTCGCTGGCGAGATAGACGCAGGCGGCGGCGATGTCCTCGCCCGCGCCCAGCCGGCCGGCCGGAATGCGCGCCATGATCGCCTCGCGCTGCTGATCGCTCAGGGAGTCGGTCATCGGGCTGGCGATGAAGCCCGGCGCCACGCAGTTCACCGTCACATTGCGGCTGGCGACTTCCTGGGCCAGGGCCTTGGAGAAGCCGATCATGCCGGCCTTGGAGGCGGCATAGTTGGTCTGGCCCGGATTGCCGGTGACCCCGACGACCGAGGTGATGCCGATGATTCGGCCCCAGCGCCGGCGCATCATCCCCTTCATCGCCGCACGCGAGAGGCGGAAATAGGCCTCCAGGTTCACCCGGATGACCGTGTCCCAGTCGTCGTCCTTCATTCGCAGCAGCAGCTGGTCGCGGGTGACGCCGGCGTTGGAGACGACGATATGCACCTCGCCGGCCAGGGCCTCGGCCTGGCCGAACAGGGCGTCGACAGCCGCTGCGTCCGAGAGATTGCAGGACAGCGCGAAGGCTCGCTCGCCGAGTTCGCCCTTGAGCCCTTCGAGCGCCTCCGCGCGGGTGCCTGACAGCACCACCTGGGCGCCCTGGGCGTGCAGCGCCCTGGCGATGGCGCCGCCGAGACCTCCGGAGGCGCCGGTGACCAGAGCGGTCTTGCCGGAAAGATCGAACATGCGCGGGTCCTCAGAGGCTCTTGGCGAAGGCTTCCATGTCGGCCGGCGCATTCAGCGACAACGCCTCGGCGTCTGGAGCGATGCGCTTGGCCATGCCGGTCAGCACCTTGCCCGAGCCCAGTTCGGCGAAGCGGGTCACGCCGCCCTCCCCGGCCAGCCAGGCCACGCTCTCGCGCCAGCGCACGCGGCCGGTGACCTGCTCGACCAGCAGGCGTCGGATGGCGCCCGGGTCCAGCACCGGACGGGCGGTGATGTTGGCGACCAAGGGCGCGCGCGGCGGCGCGATGACGGCGAGAGCAAGCGCCTCGGCCATCTCGTCGGCCGCGGGCTGCATCAGGGGGCAATGGAAGGGCGCCGAGACGTTCAGCGGCACGGCCCTGGCGCCCAGCGTCTTAGCGGTCTCGATGGCCAGGTCCACGGCGGCCTTGTCGCCGGAGATCACCACATTGCCGGCGTTGTTGTCGTTGGCCACGACGCAGACCCCCACGGCCGATCCGGCCTCGGCCGCCGCCTCAGCCAGGGCGACGTCGGCCTTGGGCCCGATCAAGGCGGCCATGGCCCCCTCCCCGAACGGTACGGCGCGCTGCATGGCCTGGCCGCGCAGCTTCAAGAGCCGGGCGGTCTCGGCCAGGCCGATCGCCTCGGCCGCGGCGAGAGCGGAATATTCGCCGAGGCTATGGCCGGCGACGAAAGCGGCGCGGCCGATGTCGACGCCGAACTCGGCCTTCAGGGTGCGGGCGACGGCCATACTCACCGCCATCAGGGCCGGCTGGGCGTTCTCGGTGAGGGTCAGGTCCTCGATCGGCCCTTCGAGCATCAGCTTGAACAGCTTCTGGTCCAGGGCGTCGTCGATTTCCTGGAACACCTCGCGCGCAGCGCTGAAGGCCCCGGCCAATTCGGCGCCCATGCCGACGTCCTGGCTGCCCTGGCCGGGAAAGGTGAAGGCGAGACTCATGCTCTGCATCCGACCTGAAGAATCCGGCCGGGAGGGTTAGGGGAAAGCGGCCGGTGCGGCAAGCTGAAGCGCCGGCGAGCCCATTGGCTTAGCGCAGTTGCTACCGGCGACGAAACCTGATGTGCGTCAGGCGACGGCATCGATCTGGCTGGAGCGAACCGATTGCGCGCACAAGCGCCATCTTCCGAGGGCGCGGCGCTCGATATCGCCGTCGCGATGGTCGCTTCGGCCGGTCTCGGGGACTTCGTGCTGAACACGATCGGGAGCATGCTCGCCTGTGGCGTCCGTCCCGCCCAGATCTTCCTCTTCCATTCGGACTCGGCCGCGGACGAATACACGTCGATCGCCCACGACATTCCACCATCCAATATCCTCCCCATTCACGGGATCTTGGGGCCCGTTGGCACGGACCTGAACAGGTCCTATTCGGATTGGGGGACGGTGGAGTTCAAGACTTTCACCATCGTCAAATGGTTCGCCATCAGGTGGATGTTGGCCCGGGGTGCGTCGCAAGTCGTGTTTTCCGACATCGACATAGCCTGGATTCGCAGCCCACTCGATTATCTGAGATGGATCGCGAAGTCCTATGACCTGGCCATCCAGAATGAAGGCATCGCCCTGGGAAAAGCGGTCGCTTGCACGGGGTTCATGAGCCTGAAGAACACCCCAGGCATCGACGAGATGCTGTCCGAACTGATCGACCGGCAAGCGGCGTCCATCGAGGCCGGCGAGAACCTGGACGATCAGGACATCCTGAATGCGTATCTCGATGCACACGGCAAGGCGTACAAACGGACTTGGCTTTTGCCCGAAGCGCAGTTTCCGAACGGCTTGTTCGCGCCGATGTTCTCCGCACCGGAGAAACTGCAGGCTTGGCCGCTTTCCTTGATCCGTCCCATGATCTTCCACGCCAACTGGTGCGTCGGCTTGCAGGCCAAGCGAGAGCGACTGGAAAGGGCCGGGCTCTGGCGCCCGAACGGCTGGCCCCTCCCTGGCCATGCTGACGAATCCTACCGTGCGGGTTAGCGGAAAGCGGGGGGCGGCAAGCTGGAGCGCTGGAGGCCTGCAGCGCCTTGTCTGGGGGACCGGCGCTAAGGCGCCTCAGCCTGCCAGAGCTCGATCTTGGTTCCGTCCGGATCGAGGATCCAGGCGAACTTGCCGGTGGAATCGTCTTCGCGCTCGAGGATGCTGACGCCCTTGGCCTGCAGCCGGCGGATGAAGGCGTCCAGATCGTCGACGGCGAAATTGAGCATGAACTCGCGCGTCGACGGCTCCATCTGGCTCGATGTCGCCGCAAAGGCGCTCCAGACCACGAAGGGTGGGTGACCGGGCGCGTCGTGGCGCAACAGCGCGCCGCCCCAACTCTCCAAGGATATACC
>DATCFQ010000759.1:0-2103 GCA_036509495.1 Caulobacteraceae bacterium | reverse complement strand
TGGGCGGCGGTCTTGGTCTTGCGCAGGGACTCGCCGGTAAGGTCGAGGCGGTGGGCGTTGTGGACGAGGCGGTCGAGGATGCCGTCGGCGTAGGTGGCCTCGCCGATGACGGCGTGCCAGTCGGCGATCGGCAGCTGACTGGTGACGATGGTGGATCTGCGGCCGTAACGATCTTCGAGGATCTCCAGCAAGTCGTGGCGGCCCTGCGGGCCGAGCGGCTCCAGTCCCCAGTCGTCGAGGATGAGCAGCTGGGCGGCGCCGAGGCTCTTGAGGCGGCGGCCGATGCTGCCGTCACCGTGGGCGAGTGACAGTTCATCGAACAGCTTCGGCACGCGGACGTAGAGGACGGGGCGATTGTCGCGGCAGGCCTTGTGACCGAGCGCGCAGGCCAGCCAGCTCTTGCCGACGCCGGTGGGTCCGGTGATCACCAGGTTGTCGTGGTTATCGATCCAGTCGCCCTTGACGAGGTTGGCGAGCAGTCCTCGATCGAGCCCACGGTGGGCGCGGTAGTCGATGTCCTCCGGAACGGCGTGATGGCGCAGCCTGGCGTGACGCAGGCGTGCGCCCAGACGCTTGTCCTGGCGATGGACGGCCTCTCGTTCCAGCAGCAGGGCCAGCCAGTCGGCATGGGCCAAGCCGGCGGTCTCGTCGTTGGCGGCAAGCTCGCTGAAGGCCTTGGCCATGCCTTGGAGGCCAAGGCTGTGCAGTTGGTCGAGGGTGGGATGGGTCAACACGGGTGTTCTCTCCTTCAGTGGTAGTAGCGGGGGCCGCGGATGTTGGTGTGGAGGATGGTCAGGCCGTCGTCTTCGCCGCCCCGGGCGCGGCGGACGGGTTGGCCGTCGAGCCGGTTGTCGAGGATCGACTTGACCGAGCCGTAGTTGCGCGCGCCGACCTGCAGGGCGCGCAGGCAGGCGGCCTCCAGGCGGGCCGGCCCGAAGGGCTTGGCCAGGCGCACGATGCCGAGACAGGTGCGGAAGCCCTGCTCGGGATGGGGACGATGCTCCAGGATCAGCTGACAGAGCATCACCGCCGACGGGCCGATCCGTTCAGCTTCGCGGATGATCCGCTCGATGGTCCAGTCGGCGTAGCGGCGATGGCTGGAGGGCATGTGTTCGGTGATGGTGGTGTGCTTGCCGTCGCCTGAGCCGCGCATATGGACGGCGATCCGCTCGCCCTTCAGGAACACCTCGACCGTCCGGGGCGTCAGGCGCACCTCGACGCCGGCGCGGGCGTGGCGGTAGGGCACGGAGTAGAAGTGGCCTTCCACATCGACGTGATAGTCCAGGCCGACCTTGCGCACGCGCCATTCGGCGAAGGCGTAGGGCTCGGCCGGCAAGGCCTTCAGCCTTGGGGCGTCGATCTCCTCGAACAGCTGACGACGGGTGCGGCCGACATAACGCAGCACGCGCTGATCGTTGAGCCGGACCAGCAACTCGGCGATGGCGGCGTTCACCTCGGCCAGGCTGTGGAAGCGTCGATGGCGCAGCCGCCCCAGCAACCATCGCTCGACGATCCGCACCGCGGCCTCGACCTTGGCCTTGTCGCGCGGACGTCTGGGCCTGGCCGGCAACACGGCGGTGTCGTAGTGGGCCGCCATCTCGGCGTAGGTCCGGTTGATCTGTGGGTCGTAGAGAGAGGCCTTGATCACCGCGACCTTGGGGTTGTCGGGCACGATCAGCCGAGCCGCGCCGCCGAAGTAGGCGAAGGCCTGGACGTGAGCGTCGATCCAGTCGGGCAGCGTCTCGGTCCAGCTGGCGTGGGCGAACGACAGGCTTGAGCCGCCCATCACCGCCACGAAGATATGCGCCCCCCGCGTCATGCCGGTCCGCGGATCGATGATCACCGGCACGGTGTCGCCGGCGTAGTCGACGAACAGCTTGTCGCCGCCCAGGTGGGTCTGGCGCATGGTCACCGGCAGGCGCGCTTCCCAGCCCCGATAGAGGTCGCAGAAGCGGCTGTAGCGATAGCCGTCCGGGTTGGCGTCGATGTACTCGTCCCACAGGATCTGCAGGGTGACGTGTTTGCGCTTCAGTTCCCGGTTCAGGACCGCCCAATCGGGCTCGGCCACCCGGCGGTGACCCTGCTTCTTACCGCCCGCGCCGT
>DATCFQ010000758.1:0-3298 GCA_036509495.1 Caulobacteraceae bacterium | reverse complement strand
AGGAGGACCCTGCCTTAGCATCGCCCTCATTCACCTCAGAGCCGACCATACTCCGCGGAGCCGGGCGGAGCGTCTGTCCGGGTGGTGGAGACGCGACTGATGGAGGCTTCGTTCGGGCGAGCTTTCGCCACGCCGGCGGCGACCGCCCTCGGGCGTTCGGGCCGCCGGCCATCGTAAAATACGGTTGATTTGCGGTGCGCGGGGCCGGGAATCCGAAGATGGAGAGCCCGCATCGCGTGCACCCGCGCGCGCCCGGTCGCCCCCCCGACAACCGCCCCCCGCCCTCTCGCCCTTCCCCCCGCGCCGCCCATCCGGCTAGATGGCGCCCGATTACACAAGGGGAGGACGCCGCCGTGGCGCAGTCGGGAGCCATCACCTTCGGCGAGGCGCTGTCGCGCTCGCCCTTGCGGGCATTCCAGTGGGCGACCCTGGCGGTCTGCCTGCTGGTGCTGGTCTGCGACGGCATCGACATGCAGCTCTTGGGGATCGTCGCGCCGGTGGTGATCCGCGACTTCCACGTCACCCGCGGCACCTTCGGCATCGCCATGAGCGCGGCCCTGGTGGGCTTCGGGCTGGGGGCGTGGAGCGGCGGCTGGCTGGGCGATGCGGTCGGACGCCGCTACGCCCTGGCGCTGGCCGCCCTGGTGTTCGCCCTGGCCACGGTGGCGGCCAGCCGCGCCGGCGGGGTCTGGAGCATGGCGGGATGGCGGGTCCTCGGCGGCATCGGCTTCGGCGCCGCCTATTCCAACGCCCTGGCCATGGCCAGCGAGTGGCTTCCCGAGCGCTGGCGGCCGGTGGCGGTCAGCACCCTGTCGGTCGGCACGCCCTTGGGAGGCACCGTCGCCGGCTGGGTCGGCCCGGGCCTGGTCCTGGCCGCCGGCTGGCGCGGGACGTTCGTGAGCTTCGGCCTGGCGACCCTGCTGCTGCTGGTGTTCGTGCTGGCGGTGCTGCGCGACAGCCCCTCGTTCCTGTTGGCCAAGGGCAAGACCCAGGCGGCCGCGCGGACGGCGCGGCGGGTGCTCGGCGGCGAGCTCGATCTCGTGGCCGACAGCCAGGGCGAGGCGGCCGCAGGCGCCGCCCGCATCGGCGTGCTGCATCCCAGCAACCTGCGGCTCAACATCGGCGTCGGCGTCGGCTTCGCGGCGGCGGCGCTGGTCGCCTACGGCATCCTCAACTGGACCACCACCATGCTCACCGCCCGGGGCTTCACCCTCGGCCAGGCGGGCAATGTGGTGTCGGTGGCGGGGATCACCTCGATGGTCGGATCGGTCGCCGCGGGCATGCTCACCCGCCGGTTCGGGTCAAGGCTGGTCATGGCCGCGGTGAGCGTCACCCTGGTGGTGCTGCTGCTGGCCCTGGCCTTCGTCGTCCAGACATTGCCGGCCGCGCCGGGCGCAGAGCCGCGCCTGCTGGTCCTGGTCATGATCGGCGCGGCCGGGGCGGTGTTCAGCGCCGGCATCGCCACGCTCTATGTGGTCATGGCGCTGGGCTATCCGCAGTCGTGCCGCTCCGCCGGGATCGGCTTCGGCATCTTCATGAGCCGCGTGGGCGCGATCGCCGCCAGCGGCCTCGGCGGAGCGCTGCTCGATCTCGGCCACGGCAGCGTGCTGCCCTTCTTCGGCGTCCTGGCCCTCAGCGCCGTGCTGGTCTCCGCCGCCGCCCTGGTGGTCGACCGCCACGTGCCGCCGGCGCGTTCGGTGAATCATTAACTCCGCTCGCCCCGGCGAAGGCCGGGGCCCAGGACAAGTAACGCCGATGTAGTCCACGATCCGCGGCTGGCGCCGCCGCGCTCTATTCGAACGGACTGGCTCCGACCTGTTCCTGGGCCCCGGCCTTCGCCGGGGTGAGCGGTGGAAAAGTTGGCCCAAGTCCGCCTAATTCCGACCTACCCTCGGCCGGTTCTTCCAGCCCCCTACCGCCCCTCGATCACCTTCCAGCCATTGCCCGACGGGTCGCGGATGCTGGCGTCGACGGCGCCGTAGCGTTCGGTGGGCTCCTGGGTGATCTCCACGCCCTGGGCGCGCATCCGCTCGCAGGCGGCGCGGCAGTCGTCGACCACCAGCACCAGCGGCGGCATGGCGCCCTTGGCCACCACCTGGAGCAGGGTCTGGGCGGTGGCCGTGTCGACCGTCGGCGCCTGGGGCGTGAACAGGCCGAGCTGGAACGACGGCTGGTCCGGGTGTTGCACCGTCAGCCAGCGATAGTCGCCGTTACGGGCATCGGTGTGGACGCGGAAGCCCAGCTTTTCGACATAGAACTCGAGCGCGAGGTCGGGCCGGCGGGCGGCGCTGAGGAAGCAGCTCGGGCTCCTGGCCTGGACGCCCCGGGTCCTGGGTGCTGGCGAGCGGTGGCGCCATGATCCTTTCCATTGCAGCTTTGGCCGTCGGACGTCCAGTTTCGGCTGCCACCCTTGCCGGCGGGACGGGGAGGCCATAAGCGCCACCGACAGGCACGGGGAGGGGTTGGTATGGCGCGCAAGGTTCTGGTCACCGCCGGCGGGGCGGGCATCGGCAAGGGGATCGCCCGGGCTTTTTTGACGGAGGGCGACGCGGTCTATGCCTGCGACATCGATCCGGCGGCGCTCGCCGGCGCGGCGGTGGAGTTCGCGGGGCTGAAGACCGGGCTCTGCGACGTGGCCGAACGGACCCAGGTCGAGGCCATGGTCGCCGAGGCCGCCGCCTTGCTGGGCGGCATCGACGTGCTGGTCAATTGCGCCGGTATCTCGGGCCCCACCGCGCCGGTGCAGGACATCGACCCCGACGACTGGGAGCGGGTGCTGGCGGTCCACCTGACCGGGACCTTCAACGTCACCCGCCTGGCCATCCCGCACCTGATCCGCTCGCCGGCCGGGGTGGTGATCAACCTGTCCTCGGCCGCGGGAAGGTTCGGCTATCCCAACCGCAGCCCCTACGCGACGGTGAAGTGGGGCCTGATCGGCTTCACCAAGACCCTGGCCATCGAGCTGGGCGAGCATGGCGTCAGGGTCAACGCCATCCTGCCGGGCGGCGTGGAAGGCGAGCGCGTCCAGCGCATCCTGGAGGACCGAGCCCGCGTCGCCGGCCAGACGGTGGAGGAGATCAAGACCGGCATGCTGGTCAACCAGTCGATCAAGCGCCTGGTCGAACCGGACGAGATCGGCGCCCTGGCGGTGTTCCTGGCCTCGGACGCGGCCAAGTCCATCTCCGGCCAGATGCTGAACATCGACGGCGACCAGCAGCGGGGGTGATCCTCAGACCCGCTCATCCTCGCTTTCGCGGGGACGAGCGGAATAGATCAGGCCGCCTCCGGTTCCCCGAAC
>DATCFQ010000757.1:0-2384 GCA_036509495.1 Caulobacteraceae bacterium | reverse complement strand
GTGAGAGGCCGCCCTAATCCTTGGGCAGTTCGCTGGCCGACCAGCCGCCGCCGACGGCGGTGATCAGGTCGAGGGCGGCGACGATCCGGTCGGTCTGGTTGGTGATCAGGGCGGTGCGGGCGGACAGCGCCGTGCTCTGGGCGACCACCACGGTGGTGTAGGTGGTGGTCCCGGCCCGGTACTGGTTCAGGGCGATGCGCTCGGCCGCGTCGGCCGCCTGCGACGCCTCGGTGCGGAACGGCGTTTCCTGGGCCAGCACCCGCTCGGCGGCGAGCTGGTCTTCGACGCCCTGGAAGGCGGAAAGCACCGCCTGGCGATATTGCGCCACGGCCTGGTCGTAGGCGGCCCTGGCCTCCTGCACGCGGGCCTTGCGGGCGCCGAAGTCCAGCAGGGTCTCGGTGGCGTTGGCGCCGATCGACCACAGGGTGCTGGAGGCGCTGAACAGACTGCCGAGGTTGGAGGCCGAGAAGCCGTACTGCCCGGTCAGGTCCAGGGTGGGATAGTAGGCCGCCACCTGGACCCCGATCAAGGCGCTGGCGTTGGCCGCCCGCCGTTCGGCGGCGGCGATGTCGGGCCGGCGCAGCAGCAGGGCGGAGGGCACCGACACCGGCCCGTCGGGCGGGGCCAGGGCCCAGTTCGCCGGCGTGATGGTCAGGTCGGCGGGGGCCTCGCCGGCCAGCACCGCGACGGCATGTTCCATCAGCTGGCGCTGGCGGATGTAGTCGGCCGACTGGGCCTCGGCGTTGGCCAGCTGGGTCTCGGCGGTCAGCACGTCGCTCTTGGCGGCGATGCCGGCGTTGTACTGGTTGGAGGTGATCTGCAGCGAGCGGCGATAGCCCTCGACGGTGAGATCGGTCAGCCGCTTCAACTCGTCGTCGGAGCGCAGCTGCACATAGTCCACCGCCAGTTCGGACTGGGCCGACAGCTGGGCGTTGGCGAGATCGGCGGCGCTGGCCTGGGCGCTGGCCCTGGCGCCCTCGACAGTGCGTCGGATCTTGCCCCAGAGGTCGGGCGCCCAGCTCGCTTGCGCGCCGACCTGATAGGAGGACCGGTTGCTGGAGATCACCGTCGTCCCGCCGGTCCCGGTTCCCGTCCCGGTGATGATGGGCGTGGCGTTGCCGCCGCCGCCCGAGCGCGTGGCCGAGCCGGTGGCCCCGATGGTCGGGAACAGTTGCGCCCGGTCCTCGGCGACCAGGGCGTGAGCCTGGCGGTAGGCGGCCTCGGCCGCGGCCAGGTTCTGGTTGGAGACCACGACCTTCTTCTCCAGGTCGTTCAGCACCGGATCGTTGAACATCGCCCACCAGTCGCCGCGCGGGGCGGCGTCGGCCGGCTGGGCCGGAATCCAGCCCTCGGCTTCCTTGAAGTGGGGTGGGGTCGTCACCCCCGGCCGCACATAGTTGGGCCCGACCAGGCAGGCCGACAGCATGGCGGTCGAGGCGAGGGCGAGGAGGCGGGCGGATCGGGTCATCATGGCGGCGGTTCTCAAGCAGGCTCGGGCGGGGCGGCTGGCCCGCCGACGGTCGCCCCGCGGCTGAGCTGGCGCTCATCGACGGAGCGTTTGCGGAAGCGATCGAGGTAGAGATAGACGACCGGGGTGGTGATCAGGGTCAGCACCTGGCTGACCAGCAGGCCGCCGATGATGGCGATGCCGAGCGGCCGGCGCAGTTCCGAGCCCTCGCCCCAGCCGATGGCCAGCGGCAGGGCGCCGAACATGGCGGCGAAGGTGGTCATCATGATCGGCCGGAAGCGCATCAGGCTGGCCTGGCGGATGGCCTGCCTGGTGGTGAGGCCGTGCGAGCGTTCGGCGTCCAGGGCGAAGTCGATGATCATGATCGCGTTCTTCTTGACGATGCCGATCAGCAGGATGACGCCGATCAGGGCGATGATGCTGAATTCGGTCTTGAACAGGATCAGGGCGACGACCGCGCCCACCCCGGCCGAGGGCAGGGTCGAGAGCACGGTCAGCGGGTGGATGAAGCTCTCATAGAGCACGCCCAGCACGATGTAGACGGCCAGCAGCGCCGCCGCGATCAGCACCGGTTCGTCGGCCAGCGACTGCTGGAACACCTTGGCGGTGCCCTGGAAGCTGCCGTGGACGGTCGGCGGCATGCCGATCGAGGCCTCGGCGTCGCTCACGGCGGTGACTGCGTCGCTCAGCGATTTCCCGGGCGCCAGGTTGAACGCAATGGTGGTCGCCAGGGATTCGTCCTGGTGGTTCACCGACCGGGGCTGGGATCCGTCGGCCCAGGTGGCGAAGGCCGACAGGGGCACCATCGTCTCGCTCGAGGTGGAGATCGCCACCCCCGCGGAAGCGGCGCGGCCAGGCGGCGCGGCCGGGCCCACCAGCACCGAGGTCCCGCTGGCCGCCGCCGCAGCGGCCACGC
>DATCFQ010000756.1:0-3534 GCA_036509495.1 Caulobacteraceae bacterium | reverse complement strand
GGCCCCGAGCCTGTTCAGCCTTGTCCGTGAGGTCCGTGGTCGATCTTGCGGCCATCCGCGCCCCCCAACCTCCGCTCATCCCCGCGCAAGCGGGGAGCCAGGCTTTTTCAATGCCTGGGCCGTTCGTGGGGTTCGTGAGGTTCGTGGTTGAGTCCTGCGGCGCCTGCGCCCGCCCATGGCGTCGAAAGATCGAACCACGAACCTCACGAACGCGCCAAGGCCGGCTGCGTCCGTGTGGTTCGTGGTGAAAAAGCCTGGACCCCGGCCTTCGAAGGCCGGGGTGAGCGCGAAGAGAGGAACAGGCAGTCAAGCAGATTTCAGTTCGCTCCAGATGCGCTGGTCCCGCCTCACCCGACCACTTCGCCCTCGGTGAAGAACTGGACGATCTCCAGCCTGGCGTTGTCCTGGCTGTCGGAGCCGTGGACCGAGTTCTCGCCGACCGACTTGGCGTAGAGCTTGCGGATGGTGCCGTCAGCGGCCTGGGCGGGGTTGGTGGCGCCCATCACTTCGCGGTAGCGGGCGACGGCGTCATCGCCTTCCAGCACCTGCACCACCACCGGTCCGGAGACCATGAAATCGACCAGTTCGCCGTAGAACGGCCGCTCCTTGTGGACCTCGTAGAAGGTCTCGGCCTGAGCGCGGCTCATGCGGATACGCTTCTGGGCCACGATGCGCAGGCCGGCGTCCTCGATCACGGCATTGATCCTGCCGGTGAGGTTCCGCTCGGTCGCGTCGGGCTTGATGATGGAAAAGGTGCGCTCGGACATGTGCTGTTCAGCTCGAAAGGAATTTGCGGGAAGAGGGTCGCGGGCTTATAGCCGCGCCCCTCCCAACCGCCAAGGCGGCCCGGACAACTCAGCCTAAGGCGAAGATGCTTCAGATTACCGACCTGGTCTTCGACGCCTGGGGCAGACGCTTTTTCGATCGCGCCAGCGCCAACCTGCCCGAGCGCGCCAAAGTCGGGCTGGTCGGCCGCAACGGCGTGGGCAAGTCCACCCTGTTCAAGCTGATCCAGGGGCAGCTGATCGCCGGCGACGGCGACATCCGCCTGCCCAGGGGCGCGCGAATCGGATCGGTCGACCAGGAACATCCGGCGACGCCCGTCCCGCTGCTGGAGACCGTGCTGCAGGCCGACATCGAGCGCGACGCGCTGCTGAACGAGCTGGAAACCGCTCCGCCCGAGCGTCTCGCCGACATCTATGGCCGGCTGGAGGTGATCGGCGCCGACCGCGCCCCCTCGCGCGCGGCCGAGATCCTCACCGGCCTCGGCTTTTCCAACGCGGACCTGCGCCGGCCCATGGCGGAGTTCTCGGGCGGCTGGCGCATGCGCGTAGCCCTGGCCGCCGCCCTGTTCGCGGAACCCGAGCTGCTGCTGCTCGACGAACCGACCAACTATCTGGACCTGGAAGGCGCCCTCTGGCTGGAGGCGAGGCTCGGCAATTATCCCCAGACCGCGGTGATCATCAGCCACGACCGCGAGTTGTTGAACAACTCGGTCACCCACATCCTGCACGTGAACGCCGGCAAGCTGGACATGTACGTCGGCGGCTATGACGCCTTCGAGCGGCAGGTCGACGAGCGCCTGCGCCTGCGCGAGGCGGCCAAGGCCAAGGTCGAGGCCCAGCGCGAGCACATGCAGGCCTTCGTCGATCGCTTCCGGGCGGGGACCAAGGCGCGCCAGGCCCAGTCGCGGCTGAAACGGCTGGCCAAGCTGCCGCCGCCCAGCGCCGCCCTGGCCGAGCGGACCGCGCCCTTCATGCTGCCCTCGCCGGAGAAGCCCCTGGCCCCGCCGCTGATCCGGCTGGAAGGCGTCAATGTCGGCTACGACGGACCGCCGATCCTGAAAGGCATGAACCTGCGGCTCGATCTCGACGACCGCATCGGCCTCTTGGGCGTCAATGGCGCGGGCAAGTCCACCTTCGCCAAGCTGATCGCCGGCGCGCTGCAGATCTCCGACGGGCGGATGCACCGTGACCGGCGACTGAAGGTCGGCTGGTTCCACCAGCACCAGATCGAGGCGCTGGACCCCAAGGACACGCCGCTCACCATCATCCGCCGCCTGTTGCCGGAAGCCAGCGAGGCCCAGCGGCGGGGCCGCATCGCCGCCTTCGGCTTCGGCGCCGCCAAGGCCGAGACGCGGGTCGAGAGCCTGTCGGGCGGCGAGCGGGCGAGGCTCTTGCTCAACATCGTCGGCATGGAGGCGCCGCACCTCTTGATCCTCGATGAGCCGACCAACCACCTCGACATCGACAGCCGCCGCGCCCTGCTGGACGCGTTGAACGACTATCAGGGGGCGGTGATCCTGATCACCCACGACCGCTCGCTGATGGAGCTGGCCGCCGACCGGCTGTGGCTGACCGCCGACGGGACCATCCAGCCGTTCGACGGCGACATGGACGACTACGCCAAGTTCGTGCTGGACCGGGCGCGCAACGCGGCCAGGGCCGCCCCGCCCGAGGCCCCCGAGCCCGAAGCGGAGCCGGAGCCCGTGACCGCGCCTGCACGGGCCTCCCGCGCCCCCACCGGAACCGCCCGCCGCCGCGCCGAGGCGGCCGAGGCGGCCCTCGCCCGCGCCACCAGGGCCCTGGAGGAGGTCGACGCCGCCCTGCTCGAACCCAAGGTGTTCGCCGACCCGGCCAAGGCCGCCGATCTCGCCAAGCGTCGCGGCGCCGCCCACGCCGTCCTTACCGCAGCCGAACAGGAATGGATGGAAGCGGCCGAGGCGCTGGAGGCGATCAGAGGGGGGAGCGGGTAGAGCGGGTTGAGTTCAGGTGGAATTGGCCCCGTTTTTTCCACCGCTCGTCCCGGCGAAGGCCGGGATCCAGGGCAAATCAGCTCCCAGGCTTCCAGCGCGTTCACTTCGTCTATGACGGCGCGCCGGCGTGCGGCGGAAGCCTCATGCTCACACCGGCGACCGACCATTCCCAGAACAGCGCGAAACCGCACCAGAGCAGGCTGAGCGCCTGGCCGGCGATGACCAGTTCGGCGCGGCGGACGCCGCCCTCCGGTCCCGGTGGGCCGGTGGCGTAGCGTTCGAGCTGAAGCACTTCCGCGCCATCGAATACCGACTGATAGAATTCTATGGCGGCGGCGGCATCGCCCTGAAACATCAGAAACGGCCGGATGCTGGCGACCATCTTCCCCTCCAGGGTTCTTTCAGCCTCTAGACGCGCGGCGGCTCTGAAGGACCTCAGCGCCGCGGTTTCGCCGTCTCGCCGATCTCGAAGCCGGGACGGCCTTCGGCGTCCACGGAATCGTGGTTGTTCTGCTCGCAGACGTATTCCTGGATCCGCCAGTCGCGGTGGCGGACGAAGTGGCGGGTCGTCGTCCAGGGCGCGACCAGCACCTTCGGGTCGTCGACGGTGGTGACGATGTCCAGATCGTTGGGACCGGTCTTATGCACCCGCTCGAGGATACGGGTCTGGTCGGAATGGCCGACGCCCGGTGCGATCTCGGTGGTCGGATCCAGAGCCACGGTCTCGATCACGAGGTCGCGGCCGTCCCAGTGGCCGATGGAGTCGCCGTTGAAGGTCG
>DATCFQ010000755.1:0-5422 GCA_036509495.1 Caulobacteraceae bacterium | reverse complement strand
CCCCACCCCCTGGGCGTACATCACCGCCAGCACCAGCTGGGCCCGGGGCGACCCGGAAATGGCGGCGTACTGCACCGCCCTCACCTTCTCCAGCGGCGTCAGCACGCCGGTGGTCGGCCGGCCCAGCATGGCCTGGAAGGTCTGCACGTCGTGCGGCGTCAGCTCCGACTCCAGGCAGGGCGTCAGGATCACGTGCAGATAGACCAGCGACTGGGCGATGTGCTCGAACGGCAGCTCGTTGATGCGCAGCAGGGCGTTGCGGTCGGCCTCCTGGTAGGGCTCGCTCTCGTCGGTGTGCGGCACGCCCGAGGCCGGCGCGTCGGGCGGATAGAATTCGTAGGGCGGCGTCCAGCGGCGAGCACGCTGCTCGGCGATGTCGGTGAAGCCCGGCCAGGGCGCGGCGTGCTGCAGGTCCTGCAGGATCACATAGGCGCCCTCGTCGCCTTCCTGCATGGCCAGATAGTCGAACATGTAGGCGTCCACGCCGTTGCGCTCGAACAGCCTGATGGCGTTGGGCCAATCGCGATGGGTCATCACCGCCTGCAGGTCGTCCGGCGGCTCGCCGAAGGGGCCATAGGCGACGTCGTGCAGCCGGCCGAGGGTGCGGAAGCCCGCCGCGCCCTGGGTGGAGAGCACATAGGTGGCGCGGTCGCGCACCTTGTCCTGCTCGTCGGTCGACATCTGGGCCAGCAGCCGGTCCAGAGCGCCATAGGCCAGCCGGCGCTCGCCGTGCCGGCACTCGTCGTAGAGGGACACGAAGCCACCGCCGCCGCCGCGACCGTCGAACAGTCCGTCGCGCGGCGCCGACGAGGTGCGGTCGTAGCCCTCGGCATTGGCCAAGGCCAGGCCGTACCAGACGGCGGCCTCGACCGGATCCTGCAGGTTCTTGTCGCTTTCGCGGCGGCCCTCGTAGCGGTGCGCCAGCTCGACCTGGGCGAAGAAGTCGCCGCGGAAGGCCTGGCGGCGCAGCTCGCGGATCTCGCGCTGCTGGCCGTTGAACTGCTGCTGGGCCTCCGCCGGCAGCGGCGGCCGCGGGCAGGTGACGGCGATCAGGTGCTCACGAAACATGCGCGGGCCATAGGCCAGGCCGAAGGCCCCGCCGCCGAGCAGCAGCACCGCCAACAGCACCACGACGAGGACGATGAGCAGCGTGTTGGGGTCGGGATCGCCGTCGGGCGGGCGGCGCGGCCGGCGCCGCCTGCCGATGGGCACCAGCAGCCTCGGCTCCATCGGCGGCGGAGGCGGCGGTGGGACCGGAATCACCACCATCGGTGACTGGCCGCTGTCCGCGTCCATGTTGACCCCCCACCGACGCGCCGTTAACCATAATGGCCAAGGCCAAGATTGGCTCCGCACCCCGCACTGTCAAGCTCGGCAAGGCCTTGGCCAACGGCGACCGTTAAGCTCCAGCTGCCCAAACGGTTAACGAGCTTGGCGGTTCCCTGCCTGCGCGAACGGCGCCGCGCCTCAGGGGTGAGAGACGCCGCGAGAGGGGAGTTCTGCGCCGTGCGGGGGAAACTCAGCCGGCGGGCCCAGCGCTTGGAGCCATCGCGCATGGAGCGGATTGAACACGCTGAATCATCAAACCCCGCTCACCCCGGCGACGGGGTGAGCGGTGGAAAGATCGGGGCCAATTCCATCTAAACCCAGCCGTTCGGGAAAACTCAGCCGCCCGGCTGGACGGTCGCTGGCAGGGCGTAGGGGCTATCGGGCGGCAGGGGCGTGGCGTCCTGCGCCCCCACCGTGCGCAGGGCCATGGCCTGGGGCTCGGGAGTCGGAGCGGGGCGGGAGACGACGCGGGCGGCGAGGATCGGCGCCGGATGGGCCCTGACCACGGCGAAGTCGATGTCGGCGGAGGTCGCGCCGCTCGGCGGGTCGATCAGGTTCAGCGAGAAACGCCGGCTCTGGCCGGGTGGCACCGGACCGTCGGGCGGGGCGGCTGAGCGGGTGACCAGGGCATGGCCGTCCTTGTCGCGCAGCACCACCTTCAGCGGCGGCGACGACACCGCCACGGGACGGATGTTGCGCACCTGGCCCGAGACGATCAAGGCGGGGTGCCCATCCTGCAGCGACGGCTGGGCGTGGACGTCCTCGATGGTCAGGCCGACCGGGTTCACCGGCAGCCGCACCGCGGCATAGGCCCCGGCGGCCCTCGGCCAGAGCCGCACCACGTCGGCCCTGAACACCACCGCCAGCACCAGCACCAGGGCGAGCGAGGCGCCCATGCCGGCCCACACCGCGCCCTGGACTGCCGCTTCGCGCGTGCGCCGCTCGGCCTGGGCGCGGGCCCGGAAGGCCTTGGGCAGGACGTCGCCGGGAAGCTCCGACGGCGGGGTATGGAACAGCTCGTCGTCGGGCGACAGCGGCTCGGCGGCGAAGGCGCCGGCCTCAGGCTCGACCGTCAGCTCCAGCGGGCGCGGTCCCTCGACGCGCCAGGACGAGGCGCAGGAACTGCACCGAACCACACGCCCCTCGCCGATAGCGGAATCGGGAGCGAAATAGCTGGTGGCGCACTCTGGACAGGTAAGTATCATGGCCGCCGAATCGGACGTCACCGCCCCTACATCGAGGTCGCCGATTTCCGCCCCCATGTCCAGAACACCCGACGCCGAGACCGGCTTACCCTCAGAGACCGACCCGCCCCGCGAAGGCGGCGGCCCGATCACCGGGCCGGAGCCGATCGTGCGCTTCGAGAGCGTCGGCATGCGCTATGGCCGCGCGCCGGAGGTGTTGCAGGACGTCTCCTTCGAACTGCAGCCGGGCTCGTTCCACTTCCTCACCGGACCCTCGGGGGCCGGCAAGAGTTCGCTGCTCAAGCTGATCTACCTGGCGCACCGGCCCTCGCGCGGCCGGGTCAGCCTGTTCGGCCGCGACGTGCTCAGCGTGCCGCGCCGCGAAACCCCGGCCCTGCGCCGCCGCATCGGCGTGGTGTTCCAGGAATACCGCCTGCTCGACCACCTCTCGGCCTTCGACAACGCCGCCCTGCCGCTGCGCCTGGCGGGGCTCAAGCCCGCGAGCTACCAGGGCGATGTCGCCGAGCTGCTCACCTGGGTGGGGCTGGGGCGGCGTTTCAACGCCCTGCCCCCGACCCTGGCGGGAGGCGAGAAGCAGCGCCTGGCCATCGCCCGGGCGGTGGTCGGCCGGCCCGACCTGCTGCTGGCCGACGAGCCCACCGGCAACATCGACCGGCAGATGGGGCTCAGGATCCTGCGGCTGCTGACCGAGCTGAACCGACTGGGGACCACCATACTGGTGGCCAGCCACGACCCCGACCTGGTCGCCCGCTCGGGGATGCCGGTGATGGAGATGGACAAGGGCCGGCTGACCTGGCGTCAGGGGAGCGCCCCATGACCAAGAAGCCCGACGACGACGCCGCGCCGCGCTGGCGGCCGGCCCCGCTGCTGCCGCGCGACCCGGCCCAGGACATCCTTCTGGTGTTCGTCACCGGCGTGCTCTGCTTCTTCGCCTGCGTGGCGGTGATCGCCGCCCTGGCCGCCAGCCGCGCCGCCGGCGGCTGGACCGCCCAGCTCAAGGATTCCGCCACCGTGCTGGTGCGCCCCGTCGGCGACGAGAGCGCCGACACCGCCGCCGGACGGGCGGCGGCCACGCTCGGCGGGGTCAAGGGCGTGGCCGAAGCGCGGGTGCTGGAAAAGGACAAGGCCGAGGCCCTGGTCGAACCCTGGCTCGGACCGGCAGCCCAGGTCGCCGACCTGCCGCTGCCCCGGCTGGTGACGGTCCAGTTCGACGCCAAACCGCCCTCGCCCACCTCGGGCCAGCTCTCCGCGGCGCTGAAATCCGCCGGCGTCGACGCGGTGGTCGACGACCACAGCCGCTGGATCGGCGACATCGTGCGCGCCGGCGCCGCCGCCCGCATCGCGGCCCTCGCCGCAGCGGCCCTGATCGCGCTGGCCGCCTCGGCGGTGATCGCCTTCGCCACCCGCGCGGGGCTGGCCGCCCGCCATGAGATCGTCGAGGTGCTGCACCTCGCCGGGGCCGAGGATCGCGCCATCGTGCGCCTGTTCCAAGACCGGCTGGCGGAGCTGGCCGCCCTCGCCGGCGCGCTGGGCGGCGCGGCGGCGGCCTTGGTCGCGGCCATGGTCAGGCTTATGGGTGGGGCGGACGGACTGACGCCGGTGCTGCCGATCGCCTGGTCCGACCTTCTGGCCGTCCTCGCCTGCCCGCTGATCGCCGCGGCGGTGGCGGCGGTCGCCACGCGGATCACCGCCGCGCGCATGGTTGGGGGACTGCCATGACAAGGACGACTCACGCTTGAAGAGTTTGGCGCTCTTCCTGATCCTGGTGCTGATCTGGGTCGCCGGCCTGTTCGCCTTCGCCGCGCGCATCGCCCGCTCGACCCCCGCCGCCGATCCCCAGCCGGCGGACGCCATCGTGGCGCTGACCGGACCTTCGGTGACCCGCATCACCGCGGCCATGAAGCTGCTCGAGGACGGCAAGGGCGGCCGGCTGCTGGTCTCGGGGGTGAACCGCAAGGCCAGCCGCGCCGACATCCGCTCGATCTCCAAGGCGCCGGGCCAGCTGTTCGACTGCTGCGTCGACCTCGGCTTCTCGGCCGCCGACACCATCGGCAACGCCCGCGAGACCGCCGCCTGGGCGCACGCCTACGGCTTCAGGCGGCTGATCGTGGTGACCTCCGACTACCACATGCCCCGCGCCATACTGGAGCTGAAGGGGGCCCTGCCGGGCAACCAGTTCGTCCCCTATCCGGTGGCCACCGACGAGATCGATGCGCGCCGCTGGTGGCGATCGGGATGGGGCGCTAGGCGCATGGTGGTCGAATATTCCAAGTACCTGGTGATCCTGGTCCGCGAGTCGTTCCTGAGCCTTGGCCCGCGCGAGCGGCCGCCGGCTGGCCCGCCGATCCGGGTCCCGGCCAATGCACGAGCCTCAGCCCGCCCGTGACCGTCGTGCGCGCCGTTCTCTACGCCCTCTGGTTCTACCTGATCACCATCCCCCTTGCGGTGGCCTACAGCCTGCTGCTGCTCGCGCCTCGCCGGGCGATGATCGAGGCGGTGCGCGGCTGGGCGCGGGTGATGGTGTTCGGACTGAGGGTCCTGGGCGGGGTCAGGATGGAGGTGCGCGGGCTCGAGCACCTGCCGTCCGGCCGGGCGCTGGTCGCGGCCAAGCACCAGAGCCTGTTCGACTTCATCGGCCCCTTCGCCTTCTTCCCGGACGCCTGCTTCGTGCTGAAGCAGGAGCTGCTGGCGATCCCCTTCTTCGGCTGGAACGCCAGCAAGGCCGGGATGATCGCGATCAATCGCGGCGGCCACGCCAAGGCGCTGAGGGACCTGCTGCGCAGCGCCAGGGAGCGGCTGAAGTCGCCGCGGCAGGTGATCATCTTTCCCGAAGGCACCCGCAGGGCGCCCGGCGCCGAGCCCGATTACAAGTCCGGCGTCGTCGCCCT